>DATMAF010000519.1:0-7617 GCA_035560315.1 Terriglobia bacterium
CGGCTTTTTCTGCTGGTACTTGCGGAGTTTTCGGTACAGCGTGGTCTTGCCCATGCCCAGCATCCGGGCCGCTCGAATTTTATCCCCGCCAGCGATGTTCAAGGCCCGCAAGATCGCCTGCCGCTCCATCTCTTCCAGCGGGATGACGCTGTCCGGCGAGGAATCCACGCTGCTCGGGGAAGGAGACTGGATGTTGGGAGGAAGGTCGGAGGGCTTGATGACCGGATCGGAACCCAGCGTAACCGCGCGCTCCAGGCAGTTCTCCAGTTCCCGGACGTTTCCCGGCCAGCTATACGCCAGCAGACGGTCCAGCGCTTGGGAGGAGATGGTCCAGCGAAGCTCCCGTCGTTCGGGCGGCAGCGCCGCCGTCACTTTGCGCAGGATTTGCTCCGCGAGCAGCGGAATGTCGCTCTTGCGCTCTCGCAGCGGCGGCAGACTGATGGAGACAACGTTCAAGCGAAAATATAAATCCTTGCGGAAGCTCCCCTGTTGGATGGCGGCCTGGAGGTTGCGGTTGGTGGCGGCGATGATGCGCGCTTGAAAGGGGACCCTCCGGGTGCTGCCAATGGGCCGAAATTCCTTTTCCTGAATGGCGCGCAGGAGGCGGGATTGCAGTTCCACGGGCAGTTCGGCTACCTCGTCCAGAAAGAGAGTTCCTTCGCCAGCCGTTTCGAGCAGGCCTTGCTTATTTCTGACCGCCCCGGTGAAGGCGCCGCGCACGTGCCCGAAGAGTTCGCTCTCGATCAAGGTCGGCACCAGCGCGCCGCAGTCCACGGGGACAAACGGCTTGTCGCGCCACGGGCCGGCCTCGTGGATGGAGCGGGCCACCAGTTCCTTGCCCGTCCCGCTCTCGCCCATGATCAGCACCGGCGAGCGCGTCCGCGCCACGCGCTGGATCAGCTTGAAGGCATGCCGCATTGGCGGGGACTGGCCCACCAGTTCCCCGAAGGTGTGCCGGGCGCGCAGCTTCTCCCGCAAAAAGCGGTTCTCGTCCTTCCCACCCAGGGTCACCGCCAGGCGTTCGATGACCCGCTTCAATTCCTCCGGACCGAAGGGCTTGACGAGGTAGTCCGATGCGCCCAGCTTCATCGCCTGGACCGCCGAGGGCACGCTGGCATAGCCGGTCATGATGACGACTTCCACCGGCGTAGGGCGCGACTTGATCTGCTCCAGCAGTTCGATGCCGCTGATGTCCGGCAGCTTCAGATCCGCCAGCACCGCCTCCACCGGGTATTGTTCGAGAGCCTCCAGAGCTTCTTTGCCGGAGGAGGCCAGCAGGGGCTGGAAACCCAGGGATTCGACCACCTGCGCGCACATGCGCCGAACCATCGAGTGATCATCAACGACCAAAATGTAAACAGGGCGTCGTTCGTCCATGCGTAACCGTTTCTGCCGGTTCGGGTAAACCATCCCCATCGTCTGGGCCGGCGCGAACGAAGCTCCCACCCCCAGGCGGGCATTGCCTGGGGGGACTTAATGATTTCGGGGCACGATCGCTTTCTCGCCTGGGGATTCGGTCGGCCGGGACTCCTTCGCTGCATGGGTTTGTTCCGCACCGCGCAAGTGCTCGGCGGCGCGGAAGGCATACTGAAAACCGGAAGCCACCGTCAGACCAGCGGTCACATAGATCCCAAACGCTTGCATTCCCGCCAGCAGGTCGTTGGCGATAATCAGAGCAATCAGCGTCAGCAGGACGGTGGAGACCTGCGCCACGGTGTTGGCTTTCCCGTACACGGTGGGCGGAAACGGTTTGTGCGAACTGGCCAGGATCATCACGAGGGCAAACGTGATGATGATCAGGTCGCGACTCAGCACCAGGATGACCAGCCAGAGCGGAAGCTGCTGCGCCACGCCCAGCGCCACAAAGGCGGAGTTGAGCAGGAGCTTGTCGGCCAGCGGATCCAGGATGCGGCCCAAGGCGGTCTGCTGGCCCAGCCGCCGCGCCAGCAACCCGTCCATCCCGTCGCTGAGGCCCGCGATCAAGACCAGAACGAAGGCGGTTCGGTACTGGCCGTAAAGAATGGTAAGGATCACGAAGGGAATAAAAACCAGGCGCAACAAAGAAAGCTGATTGGCGAGGTAAAAAAACTGACCTAGCATTCGCATAGGACCTGTTGGGACACGTTGTGAAAATCCCCTGGGGGCGACGGCCGCCGTCCGAAACACTGCCTTGCCGGCAGCCCGCCCGAAAAACCGTTAATTCGCCGCGGGAGGCAGCAGCTTCCCATCACGCATCTCGATGACCCGGGAGGCCGCCGCGGCGGCTTCCCGGCTGTGCGTTGCCATCAGGACGGTGCGGCCCATCTCGTGCGAGATGCGCGCAATCCACTCCAGCACCATCGCGGCGTTGGCGCTGTCCAGGTTGCCGGTTGGCTCGTCGGCGATGATGAGAGCCGGATCGGCCGCCAGAGCCCGGGCGATCGCAACCCGCTGCATTTCGCCGCCGGAAAGCTGGTGTGGATACAGATCCGCTTTTTCCGCCAAGCCCATCCTCTCCGCCAGTTCGGCGGCGCGGGCCCGAGCTTGGCTTGCCCGCCCCTGCGGATCCAACAAGAGGGGCAGAGCGATATTCTCAGACACCGACAGGGTCGGAAGCAAATGGAAGAACTGAAAAACAAAGCCAATGCGGGTGCGGCGCAGGCGGCTCAAGGCTTCATCGTCCAATTGGCTCGTGGCGACGGCATCGATGCGCACCTCCCCGCTGGTTGGCAAGTCGACGGCGCCGGCCAGGCTGAGCAGCGTGCTCTTGCCACAGCCGCTGCGTCCCACCAGGGCCGTAAAGGATCCTTCCTCCAGAACCAAGTTCACGTCGCGCAACGCTTGAATCACTCCGCCATTGGCGTGGTAGTGCTTGTGAACCGCGATCATCTCCACCACAGGACGCATGGAGGGCTGGATGCCTTTCTCTTCCCAGTCTACCAGCCAACGCCGCCGTTTAGCGAGCCGGATTCGCGGGCGGCGCCGGAACCACCACCCGCAGCGGCAGTTGCCGCAATCTTTCCCGCGCATAACCGGCCCAGCGGCTGGTTGCGTCCAGCCGCAAATAGGCGCGCCAATGCTGGCAGGCTTTGCCGTGGCGCCCCAGCCGCTCGTAGAGCAGCGCCAGATTGAAGATGGGATCGGGGTATGCGGGATCCAACCGCACGGCCTGCTGATAATGGGCGCAGGCTTCTTCGAGTTGCCCGCGTTCTTCCAGGAGGTTTCCCAGGTTGAAATGCACCAATGCCGAGTTGGGATTGAGCGAAAGCGCCGCCCGATAGCTCTCCTCGGCTTCCTCGTATTCGCCCCGGTGGTAGAAAATCGTGCCCAGATTAATAAAGGCGCCCAGGGCCCGCGGGTTCAGTTCCGTAGCTTTTTGGTAGGCGCGGATGGCTTTGGGAATGCTTTCCGGGTGTTCCTCATAGCGCAGGCCGGCGAGGAAGAGTCGGTCAGCTTGGGTGCGCCGCTCGGCTTCGCTGGGGCCAGGCCGGCGCGCCGCGTTGATCGGGCGGACGGCGGGCCGCGCCGGTGCGGCCATGAAATCCAGCAGAAACTGGCCCGTCAACGGTTCCAGGCGCTTCCCCTGGAAGGCCACGGAGAGCCGCCGGCCATGATTTTGGATTTGCAGGTCGTTCCAGACGCGGCTGGCGGCGGTGGTGGAAAGCTGGTCCCGAATCGCCTCCCGAAGGGACTTCAGCCGGGAGGGGGAGACGCCGCCGCGGCGCAAGCGCAGCATGGCCCGCAAGGCCGCCACATCCGCAAAGGTGTATCCGCCCGGCGCTTCCGTCGGCTTTCCCGCGCCGCGCTTGTGCGGCAGGGAATTCCTGCTGCATGGAGCAGCCGCTTCCGGCGGCTGGACGGGACGAATCCATCCCTGGCGCTCCCACTGCCGCAGTTGGCGTTCCGTCACGGAAAGCAGGCGAAGCACCTGTTCCCGGCTGAGGCGGTCAATCTTGGAGGGCTGTCCTACGACCGTATGCTTCGCCAACGCTCCATCCCCCGATATCGTCTGCTTGCGGATCATAATGAAAATGGATTGCCGCTGGCAACGAAATTCGCAGTATCCCGGCGGCGGTTGAGCCGACCAGCACGACCGTGTTCTGATGGCGACCTCTCTCTTTTCGCTGTCTGTATCGGCACGGCCGCCCGCCGTCATGAGGGTGTATCCCCAGCCCGGCCGTAAAAACGCTGTTGACAGGCCTTTCCCGAGGCCGGGATAATCTCTGTGTCGCGACTCCAACGGTCGGATTGTCCAGGACGCGGCAGGGCGCGGAGGCAGGCATTCGGGGGCTCCGCAGAGGCCGGCGGAAGACAAATTCCCAACGGGAGGATTCATGGAGATGAAGGTTTTGATGCTTGTAACAACTGGGGTTTTCTTGGCGGCCGCGGGCGCCTTTTCGACGCCGGCGATGGCCCAGAAGAAACGCGACCCCGGGCTGTATGTTACCTTCCAGACCACGCAGGGCACCATCGTCTGCCAGTTATTTGAGAAAGAAGCCCCCATCACGGTCAAGAATTTCGTGGACCTAGCCGAGGGCAACAAGGAATGGAAAGATCCGAAAACGGGCGCCATGAAGAAATCCCGCTACTACGACGGGCTGATCTTTCACCGCGTCATTCCCGATTTTATGATCCAGGGCGGCGACCCCACCGGAACCGGGACGGGCGGACCGGGCTACGAATTCAAGAACGAATACACGCCCAGCATCAAATTCGACAAGGCGGGTCGGCTGGCGATGGCCAACCGCGGTCGCAACACCAACGGAAGCCAGTTTTTCATTACCGAAGCAGCGGTGGCCCTGGATGCGCAGGACTACACCATCTTTGGCCAGGTGATCGAGGGATTGGATGTCGTCAAGAAGATCGCCCGCGTCCAGCGCAATCCCAACGACAAACCCCTCCAGCCGGTGGTGATGGAAAAGGTGATCATCGAGCGCGTGGCCGCCGGGCAGTGAGCGGCTCATTGTCTCCGGTCCTGCTATCATTGGACGATGGATGTTTTCGAGGAAATCGCGCGGCTGCGCAAGGCCGGGATCAAGGCGGCGCTGGCGACCATCGTCAATGTGCGCGGTTCCATCCCCAGCTATGAGTCCGCCAAGCTGCTGGTGCGCGAGGATGGTTCGCTGTTCGGAACCGTGGGCGGCGGCTGCGTGGAGGCGGAGGTCTGGTCCGTCGCCCGCAAGGTGATGCAGGAAGAGAAGCCGCAGAAGCTGACCTTCAACCTGAACAACGATCCGTCCTATGACACCGGCCTGCTTTGTGGAGGAACGCTGGAGGTGTTTGTGGAGCCGATCCTGCCCACGCCGTACCTCTACATCTTTGGCGCCGGCCATGTGTCGCTGAGCCTCTCCAAGGTGGCGACCCTGGCGGGCTTTCGCACCATCATCATCGACGACCGGGAAAGCTACGCCAACCGGGAGCGTTTCCCGGAAGCGGAGGAAATCTTCGCCGAGGACTACGACAAGGTCTTCGAACGGTTGCAGCCGAACAGCTCTTCCTATCTGGTGGCGGTCACCCGCGGCCACCGCGACGATATGCGCGTGCTGCGCTGGGCGGTGGGTACCCCGGCGCGCTACATTGGGATGATCGGCAGCAAGCGTAAGGTGCTGGAGATTGTGCATTACCTGGAAGAGAAGGAAGGCATCCCCGCCGAACGGCTGCAACGCGTGCACGCCCCGATTGGCCTGGAGATCGGGGCCATCACACCGGAGGAGATCGCCGTCAGCATCGTGGCCGAGCTGATTGCCGTGCGGCGCAATGCCCTGGCGGCGGCCGGCGCGCCCCCCAAATCCGTTCTCGCGGTTTCCTGAACGCGGATTGAACCCTCGCCCCAATCCGGCTGCTCTGCGCATTGCCGGCATTCTTCTGGCGGCCGGGGAATCCCGGCGCATGGGGCGCGACAAGGCGCTGCTGCCGCTGGGAAAGCGCACCTTTTTGGAACACCTGACGGCGGTGCTGGATGGCGAAGTCGACCCGCTTGTGGTTGTTTTGGGCCATCACGCCGCCGAGATTGAACGGCAAGTCCGGCTGCCAGCGACGGCCGTCCTGCTAAGGAACCCCGACTATCCCCAGGGCCAGTTGAGTTCGCTGCACGTAGCGCTGCGGCATCTTGCCGACCGCGTTGTGGACGGCGCACTGGTTTGCCTGGTGGACCACCCCGCCATCACCAAGGAGGTGGTGCGCGCGCTGATCCGGTCCTTTGCGGCCTCGGGCGCGAGCATTCTGCTCCCCACATGGAACGGCCGGCGCGGTCATCCGGTGCTGTTTGCGCAGCGCCTCTTCGGGGAACTGCTGACGACGCCGCTGGACCAGGGCGCCCGCGAAGTGGTCCGGCGGCACTCCGCGGAAATTGCGGAAGTGCCCGTGGAGGAGGAAGGGATTCTCTGGGATGTGGACCGGCCGGAAGACTACGCCGCCTTGCGGGCGCGCTGGCCGGCGCTTAGCCGGAGGAGTTGAGCGCCGCCCGCAGGGCGCTCTGGAGCGCCGCAACAGCAAGTTCCGCGGCGTGGCCGCTTTCAGGAGGAAGCCCGCCCAGCGCCGCCACGACGTGATCCGGAGTAAGCTGCGCTGCCTCCGCCAGCGGTTTGCCCTTTGCCAGTTCGGTAACCGCCGAGCCGCAGGCAATTGCGGCGACGCATCCTTTGGCTTTGAAGCGAATCTCGCGGAGCCGCCCGGAATCGACGTGAATCCACAGCGACAGAATGTCGCCGCAGACCGGGTTCGTCATTTCGGCGTGCGCTGCCGGGGCCGGCAGTTCGCCGGCATTGCGGGGGTTGGCGAAGTGATCCAGGACCGCGGCGCTGAACATGGTCGGCGGGCCATTCTAGCATGGACTGGGAGGGGGCATGCGGGAAGCGATCGAGGTGGTCGCGGCTCTGTTGTGGAAAGAAGGCCGGTTGCTCATCTGCCAGCGCAGCCGGAACGCGGCGTTTCCGGGCCAATGGGAATTTCCGGGGGGCAAGCGGGAAGCTTCTGAAACGCCTGCGGAGGCCCTCGTGCGAGAACTCGCCGAGGAACTGGGCATCCGCGCCCGCATTGGGCGCCGGTTAGACCGGATCGAGCATCATTATCCGGAAGGTCCCCGCGTCCATTTGCTGCTTTACGAAGTTCTCGGATACGACGGCGAGGTGGCCAACCGTGTCTTCGAGCAGATTCGCTGGGTCCTGCCGGAAGAGCTGGCCCAGTTCGATTTTCTGGAGGCGGACCGTCCCTGGATCGAGCGGCTCGTCCATTCCCAGCCCTGGCCGCAAGAAGAGATTTCGTGACGGAAGTTTCTCCGTAGCATGCTGGCCCGCGTGGCAGGGGGCGAAACGTTCGGCAGCGGACGCGCCGGCCGGGAGGGCGATTACGAACCGGGCTTGGCGTCGTCGGTGGCCATCGGCTCGACCTGCCCCAGCCACTCTTCAATTTCGGCCAGGTCCTTCTTCAACTGTTCCGCGAAGCTCCCGTTAGGGGATTCCTGCAAGTAGGTGCGAATATGGCTGGCCGCCTGCACGTAGTCCTGCTTGGTCATGTAGATTTGGGCCAGCAGGGCATGGACTTGCGGGTTGTCGTCGTGCGGATTCTTCTCCGCGGTTTGAGCGCTGCGCTCAGCCTCCTCGAGGCGGTTCAGGTTGAAATTCCCGACCGCTTGCAGAA
>DATMAF010000520.1:0-6053 GCA_035560315.1 Terriglobia bacterium
CCCTGGTCGAGATCCGCGGGGATGCCGTGGTGGTGGACTACCAGGGATTGCGGACGACGGTGAATGTGTATCAGTCGGCCAAGAGCGTGATACGCGCTGCGGCGACCGCCGCCCCGGCCGCCTCCCGGCCCGCGGCGGCCCCCGCGCCGGTGGTCGATACCGCCGCCAGCCGTCCGGCCTATCCTCCCTCGGTTCCGACCGCGGCTGCCGCGCCGGCCGCCCCCGGCGCCTCGCAGGCTTCCCCCTATCCCGGGGTGCGCATGATTATCGAAGGCAACCGCAGACGGTTTGAGCGAGACACCATGTTTGGGCCGCAGGTTTGGTACGAGGATATAAAATGACGACGCTACAAGATCAATCCACAGGAGTTATTCGGGAGAAGTTTTCCCGCACAAGGAGCCGCTCGGGAGTCGCCGTCCTGGCGGCGTTGCTGGCTTCCCAGCCTCCCATCCTGGCCCAGCAGCCGCCGGCCCAGTCGCCCTCAACGACGCTGCTGGGATTGCCGGCGCCGCCGGCGGCAGGACCGGCGCCCGCGCCGCAGCAGGCTCCTCCGCCCCAGAGCGCACCATCCCAAACCGAAACGCCTCCGGCTCCGCCAGTTCCGCCGGCGCCGTCTCAGCCCGGGCCCAGCGTGCCCATCGCCCTGCATCTTGAGAACGCCGACTTGCTGCAAGTGGTCAGCATCATCGCCGCCGAGTTGCGCATGAATTACGTGGTGGACCCGCAGGTAAAAGGAACCGTGAACATCAATACCCTGGGCGAGCTGCGCCGGGAAGACCTCTTCCCCCTGCTCCAGATGGTGCTGCGGATCAACGGCGCCACCGCCGTGCAGACCGGCAATTTCTTCCGCATTGTCCCGTTGCAGAATGTGCAGCGAATGCCGCTGCGTCCGGAGCAGAACCTCTCCGCGGCGTCGCTTCCGCCGGACGACCGGCTGATCATGAACATCGTCCCGCTGAAGTATGTCTCGGCCGCGGACATGACCAAAATTCTCACGCCCTTCCTTTCCGAAGGCGGCCACCTGTTCAGCCACGAGGCTGGCAACGTGCTGATCCTCACCGACAGCAGCCGCAGCATGCAGCGGCTGATGGAACTGGTCGCGCAGTTTGACACCGAGGTTTTCTCGAACCAGCGGGCGCGCCTGTACCCGGTCAAGTCCAGCGAAGCCTCTCGGCTGGCCGAGGAGTTGCGGAACGTGTTTTCGGCGTATGGCCTTTCCTCCGGGGCTTCCGCCATTCGCTTTGTTCCCATCGAGCGGGTCAATTCGATCCTGGTGGTGACGCCGAATCCCAGCGTCTATCCCGAGGTGGAGCGCTGGCTCGAGACTCTGGATCAACCGACCGTGCAGTCGGGGGTCCGGACCTTTGTGTACAAGGTGGAGAACGGGCGGGCCGAGGATCTGGCCAACGTGCTCTCGCAGCTCCTGCTGGGCAAGCCGTTCAGCACCGGCGCCGGCGGCGGGCCGCAACCGAGCCTGGTCCCGACAACCGGCCCAGCCTCCGCGCCGGTTGCCGGACAGCCGACGCTGATCGCCTCGCAGGGCATGCCTCTGGGAACGGTTCCGCTGGCGCCGCCGCCAGCCGAATCGCAGGAAAGCCACATCCGAATCGTTCCCGACACGATCAATAATCAAATCCTGGTCCAGAGCACCGCCCAGGAGTTTGAAGAGATCCGGCGGACGCTCCAGAGCCTGGACATTGTGCCGCGGCAAGTGATGATTGAAGCGAAGGTGTTCGAGGTGGATCTCACCGGGGCGCTCTCGGCGGGGGTCAGCGCGTTTCTGCAAAGCCGCGGCGGGGCGGCGCAGATTCCGGGCGGAGAGCGCAAATTGCAGGGCAGCTTCGCATCGCCGGCGGAAGGGGATGGCCCGGCCGCCCTGAGCGCTTCGCTGGGTACGCTGGTTGGCAAGACCAGGGAGTTGCTGCTGTTCCTCAACGCGGCGGAGTCTCGCGGCGATGCGCATGTCATCTCCGCGCCTTCCATCCTGGCCAGCGACAATATCCCGGCCAACATCAACGTCGGAACCGAAGTGCCGATCCTGACTTCACAGGCGGTGGTCGGCGGCGCGCAATCGGATGGCAACAGCCTGTTCACCAACACCATCCAGAACCGCGACACCGGGGTTTTGCTGACCATTACTCCCCGCGTGAACTCCTCCGGCCTGGTCAACCTGCAAATTCGTCAGGAGGTCAGCGCCCCGCTGGCGCCGGCCGAAGGCGGCATCCAGTCGCCGAGCATTCAGAAGCGGTCCATCTCCACCCAGGTGGTGGTGCAGGATGGCGAGACCATCGCGCTCGGGGGGATCATTCAGGAGAGCCGCACCTACTCCAAAAACCGGGTGCCTCTGTTGGGGGACATTCCCTATTTGGGAGCCTTGTTCGGCAACACGGCGCTGTCTACACAGCGCACGGAGTTGATCGTATTGCTGACCCCCACCGTCATCCGGGATACCACCGAAGCGCAGCGCGCCACCGCCGAGTTTCGCGACAAGCTGCGGGATTTGAAAAAGCTCTTGCAGCAGGAGGAAGAGCGCACCCGGAGGAGCCCGGCGAGCGATTCACCAGCGGCGCCGCCGGCCCCGTAGTTCTGCCGCCCCGTTGCGGAGTTGCGGCGAATGGCCCGCTGGACCGATCCCTTGCCTGAAACCCTTTGGCGGGAAGGCATCTCTCCGCTTCATGCGCACAGATGCCCCCGCACTCCCGCATGTGGCGGTAAAATTGGCTTTCCATTTGTCCCACTCACATCTTGACGGAAAGAGAAGGGGACTGGGAATGCCGGCCAACTCAAC
Organism: Terriglobia bacterium; assembly: GCA_035560315.1. Taxonomy (GTDB): domain Bacteria; phylum Acidobacteriota; class Terriglobia; order 2-12-FULL-54-10; family 2-12-FULL-54-10; genus DATMAF01. Next base: position 2,789 of record DATMAF010000520.1, read on the forward strand.
GGCTTGCTTGGGGGAAGCCGGCAATGAGATCACTTGCACCGAGGCGCGGTTTTATCGAAAAAAACAAAACTGTATCCCATCCTCTCTATTCACCTCCGGCCGTCTGTTCAAACCCCATCCAGAGCACACCATTCACGTCGGAAGGAAGCGTATTCCGCGAGCGGGAACAAGAGGGTTCCGCAGCTTTTCGGAGTCGAGGCGGCGGGAAGCTGCGACGTAACGGCGAGCATGGTGGGGGAGTCTGCCCGGGCATCACCCAGATCATCGGTGCGAAGCGGTACCCCACCAATCGCTTCCTGCTGAATGCCGCCAAATGGGGAAAACATCAATAACGGCAAGAAAACGGCGTTCAAGCGCAATCGGCTTAGAGAATCTATGGGCGGGCCAATGGTCCGGGAGCGCCCCTTCTATTTCGGGAGCTGCGAGGGAAAGCAGGAGCGGCAAGCAACACCAGCACTTTGGGGTGCCCCGGAAATTTTACAGAAACCCTGTTGACGCTTTTGGCTCAGTTTGTTAAGATAAGCTGGTTCAGCTGGAATAGGGCTTCGCCCGGGTGGTTCACTGGGTGCAGAGGTGAAACCTGCGCCCTCGTGGTGTTGTTGCAAGTTGCGGGATTTGAAAGGCGTTTTGGACGAACTGGTAAACGCAATGGGCACCCGAAGCGCTTGAATGACCGCCTCCCGTGAGGATGGAGTTCCCCCGCTGATCAGATCCCGGAAACCGGCAAATGACGAGGATGCGCTGCCGGCTGGGCCGGCTCAACAGGGGCATGAGTCCCTACCCCGTTACCGGAAACGCATGAGGAGAGTGTTGTGCCTACCTTTCAACAATTGGTCCGACGAGGGCGGAAGCGCCTGCGGGTCCGCACGGCCAGTCCGGCGTTGCAGTCCTGCCCGCAAAAACGGGGCGTCTGCGTGCAGGTGAAGACCACCACGCCGAAGAAGCCCAACTCCGCGCTGCGCAAGATTGCGCGCGTGCGCCTGACCAATGGCATCGAGGTGACCGCGTACATCCCCGGGGTGGGTCATAACTTGCAGGAGCACTCCATTGTGCTGATCCGGGGCGGCCGTGTGAAGGATTTGCCCGGCGTCCGCTATCACATCATCCGGGGAACGCTGGATGCGGCCGGAGTAGCCAACCGCAAGCAAGGACGTTCGAAATACGGAGCCAAACGGCCCAAGGCCTGAGCCGTTTTTCGCCGGGGCGGCCCGCAGCCTGTCCGCCGCCGGCAAGGGAGCAAGAAAGCAGAATGCCTCGCAAGGGAACGGTGGTGCGTCGGACGGTGGCGCCGGATGCCGTCTATGCGTCCGATTTGGTGACCAAGTTCATCAACTCGCTGATGTGGGACGGGAAGAAGTCGGTTGCGGAAGCGATCTTTTACGAGTCCATGGCGAAGATTCAGGAGCGGGCTCAGGAAGATCCGCTCAAAGTTTTTAAGAAAGCTGTGGAGAACGTGAAGCCTCTCATGGAGGTCAAGACCCGCCGCGTCGGGGGGGCCAACTACCAAATTCCGGTTGAGGTGAACCCGGACCGCCGCACCAGCCTGAGCATCCGCTGGCTGATTACGTTTGCCCGGTCTCGCGGCGAGAAGGGGATGGTCGAGCGGCTCACGGGAGAGATTCTCGACGCCTACAACAACCGGGGCGCCGCAATCAAGAAGAAAGAAGATACCCACCGGATGGCGGAGGCCAACCGGGCCTTTGCTCATTACCGGTGGTAGCCATCGTCCATTTGAGGTTTCCCGAAGACAGCGTTTGTATTGCCAGGACGTTTTCGCCGGAGCAGCCGGCGGAGGTGATTGCAGCGTGTCGCTAGGCTGAAGGGCCGCGCGGCGGGAGCAGGCAAGGCCGCCGCGGCTAGCGGAGGCGGGGAGGGTTCACAGGAAGTTCATGCCACGAAAGGTTCCACTGGAGAAGACCCGCAACATCGGGATCATGGCGCACATCGACGCCGGCAAGACCACCACGACGGAGCGGATCCTCTATTACACCGGCATCACGCACCGGCTGGGAGAGGTGCACGAAGGCACCGCCACCATGGACTACATGGTGCAGGAGCAGGAGCGCGGCATCACCATCACCTCGGCGGCCACCACCTGTTTCTGGCGCGACTGCCGCATCAACATCATCGACACGCCGGGCCATGTCGATTTTACGGCGGAAGTCGAGCGCTCGCTGCGCGTGTTGGACGGCGCCGTGGCGGTCTTCGATGCCGTCGCCGGCGTGCAGCCGCAGTCGGAGACCGTCTGGCGGCAGGCCGACAAGTACGGCGTTCCCCGCATCGCGTTTGTGAACAAGATGGACCGCGTCGGGGCGGACTTTGAGCATTGTCTGGCCATGATGCGCACCCGGCTGGGAACCTATCCCGTGGCGATTCAGTTGCCGCTGGGAAGCGAAGACCGGTTCCAGGGAGTCATCGACCTGTTCGCCATGAAGGCCGTTGTCTACCAGGACGAGACGCTGGGGGCCAAGTTTGAAGTCCGGGAGATTCCCTCGGAGTACCTGGAGCAGGCCCGCTCCTACCGCGAGAAACTGAAGGAAGCGGTCTGCGAACACGACGAGCCGTTGCTGGAGAAGTACGTTCATGGCGAAGAGGTGACGGCGGACGAACTGAAGGCGGGGCTGCGGCGGGCCACGATTGCCTTGAAGCTGGTGCCGGTGATCTGCGGCACGGCCTTCAAGAATAAAGGCGTACAGCCGCTGCTGGACGCGGTGGTGGATTTTCTTCCTTCCCCGCTCGATATTCCTCCGGTCCAGGGGCTGTCCCCGGACGGTGAGCCGGTCCTCCGGCGCGCCGCCGATGAGGAGCCGTTTGCCGCGCTGGTGTTTAAGATCATGACCGACCCCTACGTCGGCCAGCTGTGCTTTCTGCGCGTCTACTCCGGCTACCTGCGCGTCGGCAGCGGGGTGTTGAATGCCACCCGGGGCCGCAAGGAGCGCATCGGGCGGCTGTTGAAGATGCACGCCAACAAGCGCGAGGATATTGAGGAAGTCTACGCCGGCGACATCGCGGCGGCGGTGGGGTTGAAGAATGTCGCCACCGGCGACACCATCTGCGACCCGGCCAAGCCCGTCATCCTGGAGTCCATCGAGTTCCCGACGCCGGTCATTTCCGTGTCGGTGGAGCCGAAGACCAAGGCCGATCAGGACAAGCTGGGAGCGGCCCTGGGCAAGCTCTCCCAGGAAGATCCCACCTTCCGCGTGCACACCGACCCGGACACCGGCCAGACGCTGCTGTCCGGGATGGGCGAGTTGCACCTGGAGAT
>DATMAF010000521.1:0-3272 GCA_035560315.1 Terriglobia bacterium
GCGGGCGGCCTTGGCCTGCAAAAGCGATTGCAGCGCCGCGCCAGGGTCGGGTTCCGCCATGAAGCGTTCACCGATCAGAAACGCGTCAAATCCAGCCGCTTGCAAGCCTTCCAATTCGGCCCTGGAACGAAGGCCGCTCTCGCTGATGGCGATGCATTCATCCGGTATTTTGTCAATTAGTTGCAAGGATGTATTCAACGAAACCTCAAAGGTTTTTAGGTTCCGGTTGTTGACCCCGATGATCTCCGCGCCGGAATCGATGGCGATCATGAGTTCCTCCGCCGTGTGCACCTCGACGAGCGCGTCCAGCGCCAGTTCGCGGGCGCTCCGGAGCAGCCGGGCCAGCACCGGCGGTTCCAGGATCGCGACGATCAGGAGGATGGCATCGGCGCCCGCGTCGGCGGCTTCATAAAGATGATATTCGTCGAGGGTAAAGTCCTTGCGCAGCACCGGCAGCGACACGGCCGCCTTCACTTGGCGCAAATGGTCGAGCGAACCTTGAAAAAAGTCAGCCTCAGTCAGCACCGAAAGGGCTCGCGCTCCGGCTCGTTCGTAACCTTGGGCGATGCCGACCGGATCGTAGTTCTGGCGGAGGATGCCGCGGGAAGGAGAAGCCTTCTTGGCCTCGGCGATCACGGCAAGTTCGGCCGCCCCGGGCCGCCGCTCGATCAGCGCGTTCCGGAATCTCCCCGCTGGGCGCGGCGACAGTCTCTTCTCAAGCACGGCTTGAGGAACCCTAACGCGAAACCGCTCCAGTTCGACGCGCTTGGCGCGAACGATGCGTTCCAGGATATCGCCTTGCGAGGACGCCGGGTTCATTGAAAAAGCTCCGGGGAACGATGCTGGCGCATGGGAGGAATCCCGTCCGATGCTAGCCAGATGCTCTGCGGCAAGTCAAGCGAGCGGGCTTTTCCTGCCGCCACAGAGCAGGTATAGTGTCCGTTAAGCGCGGCGGTGCCGCGGACAAAGGGATGGAAGGGAGAATGGCTGAGATGCGTGGACGCCGGCGGGGGCCCAATGCGCTGGCCTCCATGGCGTTGCTGGCAATGTTCCTGCTGGCCGCTTGCCGGCGGCCGCCCCAGGAAATTTTCCGGGAGGGCATGGCCGCCTATCAGCAAGGCGATTACGCAACGGCGCTGGCCCGCTGGCGTCCGCTGGCGGAAGCCGGCGACGCGGACGCCCAGACCAATGTGGGGCTGCTGTATTCGCAGGGCAAGGGCGTGCCGCAAAACGCGGCGGAGGCCTTCCGCTGGTACCGGCTGGCCGCCCTGCAACATCACATGGACGCCCAGTACAACTTGGCCTTGCTCTACCGCGACGGCAAAGGGGTGGAGCCCAGCCCCGAGGAGGCGGCGCGCTGGTTTCGCTATGCCGCCGAGCGGGGCCACCTGCGCGCCGCGCTACGGCTGGCCGATCTGTACGCCGCCGGCACCGGCGTCCCGGAAGATGACCGGGAGGCGGTGCGGTGGTATGAGATGGCGGCTGACCGCGGCGAACCGGAAGCGCAACTGAAGCTGGCGGAAATCCTGGCCCGCGGAGACGGCGTGCCGCCGGATCGGGCGCGGGCCTACCTGTGGTATTCCGCCGCCGTGGTGCAGGACTATGACCGTCTGATCGCGGCGCGCGCCTCCATGGGCCGCATGCGCCTGCTGGCACAGATGGACGAGGTGGAAATCATCGAAGGAGAGCGACAGTTCCAGGAGTGGCGCGACATCAAGCGCACCGAGGCCAACCAATGAGACAAGGCAATTCCCCCCGCCGCGCTCCGGCTCCCTGCGGCGCGACGATCTGGTTACCGCTGCTGGCGGCGCTGTTTCTGATGGCTTGCCAGAATATCGAAGAGGCCGCCTTTGAGGAGGGCATGGAGGCCTATGCCCGCGGCGACTTCAAGACCGCTATGGAAAAGTGGCGCCCGCTGGCCGAGGGCGGCAACCCCAGCGCCCAGACCAATCTGGGAGTGATGTACTACCAGGGCCGCGGCGTCCGGCCCGACTATCGCGAGGCGCTGCGCTGGTACCGGCTGGCGGCGCGGAAGAACTACCCGGAAGCCATGTACAACATGGGGGTGGCCTATATGGAAGGCAAAGGGGTCGAGCGCAATCCCGAAGAAGCCCTGAAATGGTACCGGGCCGCGGCCGAGGGCGGCTATGCTGCGGCGCAACTGCTGCTGGGCAACCTCTATCAGCGCGGCCAGGGAGTCGCCGCTGATCCCAAGGAAGCAGCGCGCTGGTTCCTGGCCGCCGCCGAACAGGGCGACTCCACGGCGCAGTTCCTGCTGGCCACTGCCTACCTCACCGGCAGCGGCGTCAACCAGGATGACGTGCAGGCCTACAAATGGCTCACCATCGCCGCCGAGCAGGGCAACGACCAGGCCAAGTCCTCCGCCGGCATGGCGTTGCAGCAACTGGCCCAGCGCATGTCCCCGGAGCAGATTGAGGAGGCCGAGCGGCTTGCCAGGGAATGGCTGGCCGCCTATAGCGCCAGCAACTGAGCTTTACGACTTCAGCAGTTGGTGCGCGATGATTTCCTTCTGAATCTCGGAGGTTCCTTCGTAAACCCGCAGGGCGCGAATCTCCCGGTACAACCGCTCCACCACGGAGCCTTTCAGCACCCCCAGGCCGCCGTGCAGTTGCAGGCTGCGATCGATCGCCCGGTGCGCCGCTTCGGTGGCGTAGAGCTTGGCCATGGAGGAGGACAGGATCAGGGCGCGCTCTGCGATCGGGGCGGCGCCGCTTCCGGCGACGCCGGTCTGGCGGGCGTAATCCAGGCTCCAGGCGGCCTGATAAACCAGCAGGCGGGCGGCCTCCAGTTCGGTGGCCATCTCCGCCAGTGCGAACCGCAAACCCTGAAATTCCGCCAGCGTCTTGCCGAACTGCGCCCGCTTCTTGAGGTAGGCGGCGGCTTCCCGCAAGGCGCGCTCGGCCATGCCCAGGGCCGCGGCTCCCACCGTGGTTCGGAAGGATTCCAGGGTGCGCAACAGGATGGAATAGCCGTCGCCTTCCTTGCCCAGCCGGTTTTCGACCGGCACGCGGCAGTTGTCAAAAACCAATTCGCCGATGGGATGCGGTGCCATGACCTCTTGCGCGCGCGTGGTCAGCCCGGGCTGGTTCTTCTCCGCCACGATGGCCGAGATGCCTTTGCGCCCCTGCGCCGGGTCGGTCTTGGCGAACACCACGTAAAAGTCCGCGATGCCGGCATTCGAGATAAAGCGCTTCTGGCCGTCGAGGCGGTAGTGGTTTGCTTCCCGCCGCGCCGTGGTTTGCACTCCGGCG
>DATMAF010000522.1:0-14665 GCA_035560315.1 Terriglobia bacterium
AAGTTTGGCACGCTGGGAACGACCGGCTCCTATACGCCGCCGAACCCGCCCGGCAAGTTCAAAGGCTCCACCATGGGGCCGTCGCCGGCATACAGCTATTGTGCGGCGGTGGCGGAAGTAGAGGTCGATCCGGAGACCGGCATCGTGGCGGTGCCGCGCATCTGGATCGCGCACGATGGCGGGCAGTCCATCAACCCGGTGCTGGTGATGGGACAGGTGGAGGGCAGCATCTACATGGGGCTGGCCGAGGCCCTCATGGAGGAGATGACCTACCGCGGCAATCGCAACGTGGTGCACAAGTTTCCATCGTTCCTCGAATACAAGAGCCCGACCACCTTCGAGATGTGCGACGTCATCACCTACCTGCTGGAGGAACCCGAACCCGCCGGGCCGTTCGGGGCCAAGGAGGCTGGCCAGGGGCCGCTGCTGCCGGTGCCGCCCGCCATCGCCAACGCCATCTATGACGCCGTCGGGGTGCGCATCGACGAAGTGCCGATCACGCCCGACAAGGTGCTGAAGGCCCTGCGGGCCAAGGCCCAGGGCAAAGAGGGCCGCTACGGACCGGCGGCGTTTCCCTCCTGCCCCATGCCGGATCCGCTGATTGTGCCGGCGCCGTGGAGCGGCGGCACCGGCGAAGCGGTGAAGCCGGAGGCGGCGCTGGCCAGAAAATAGCGCCGGCGGTTCGAGCCAGAACGCTTTTTAAAAATGCTGCGACTGCCAAAATTCCGATACCTTGAGCCGCGCACGGTGAAAGACGCGGTGAATCTGATCGCCGACCACGGCCCGGAGGCCATGTTTGTCGCCGGCGGGACGGACCTCTATCCCAACATGAAGCGCCGCCAGCAGACCCCCAAGGTGGTGATCGGGCTGGGCAAGATCAGCAGCTTGCGGCGCATCCGGGGAACTCCCAGAGAGGGCATGGTGATCGGGGCCGGGACAACGCTGACGGAGGTGTGCGAGAACCGGCGGCTGGCCCGGGCCTACCCGGTGGTGGCGCGCGCGGCGGAGTTGATCTCGACCCCGCTGCTGCGCAACATGGGCACCATCGGCGGCAACCTGTTGCTCGACACCCGCTGCAACTACTACGACCAGAACTACGAATGGCGCAAAGCCATCCACTTCTGCATGAAGAAGGACGGGGAGGTCTGCTGGGTGGCGCCCTCCAGTCCCCGCTGCTGGGCGGTGCAATCGAGCGACTGCGCCCCGGTCATGGTGGCCATCGGCGCGCAGGTGAAGCTGGTCTCGGCGCAGGGCGAGCGCCTGATCCCGGCAGCGGCGCTGTATAACGATGACGGCATCCGCCATCTCAACAAGCGCCCGGATGAACTGCTGACAGAGATACATCTTCCGCCAACGAACGGCTGGCGGGCAACCTACTGGAAGCTGCGGCGGCGCGGGGCATTTGACTTTCCGGTGCTGGGCGTGGCCGCCTGCCTGAAGCAGTCAGCGGACGGCACGGTCGAGGATGTCAAAATCATCCTCGGAGGGGTCGGCTCTTACCCGATCGAGGCGGTTGGCTCCGAGAGGGCCATCGCCGGCAGGAAGCTGACCGAGGAAAACATTCTGGAAGCCGCCGCTGCCGCCTACCCCGTCGCCAAGCCGCTCGACAACACCGACTTCGCCATGGACTGGCGCAAACACATGGCCCGGCAGTACGTCGCCGGCGCGCTGCGCGAACTGGCTGGTTAGCAGGTCCAGCCTTGTGAATCGCTAGAGCTTTTGCACCGGCAGGAGCCGACGGGAATGGGCTGATTCCCCGCTGGCTGTTGCTCGGCGGAACTGCCGCTCAACATTCCGTCCCGCACGGCTCTTGAAACTGCGTGGGATGGCCCGCCCCCTGGGAAAGCCGGATCCCCCTCCGTATTCCAGACCGTTCTTTCCAAGATGCCAACAATAAACCTCTGTTATACTTGCGGGGTCCGCGCATCATTAAAACAATTTCACTCAAGCAGCAAGAGCGCGGATCATGCCGCGCTCCATTGTTCTGCAATATGGGGGCTTTGATATGTATTTCCGATGGCAGGAGCGATTTCTGGTTGCACTGGCGGCTGCCCTTTTTCTCTTCGGCGCTGCGAGGGTGTCGGCGCAGAACGTTACGGTTCCGCTGGCCCTGGTAACCTATCCAGACCTGATTATTTACAACGCGAAAATCGTCACGATGGACGATCCGTCGCTGAATTCCACGACCGGCAAGATCGTCCAGGCGATGGCGGTCCGGCAGGGGCGGATCCTGGCGCTGGGCAGCGACGCCGAAATTCTGGCGCTGGCCGGCCCGCAAACCAGCAAAACAGACCTGAAGGGCCGCACCGTCATCCCCGGCATCATCAACACCCACTCCCATATGCACGATCACTCCATCCAGGAGTGGACCCAAAAGAACGCCGACAAGATCGAATCCGTGGTGCGATCGTTTTCCGTAACCGGCAAGACGTATGAGGAACTGGCCAAGGGGATCGAGCTGGTGATCAAAGAACAGATGGCGCATCCCCTGCCGGACCAGTGGGCGGTCATCAACCTGCCGCGCGGCGGCAGCGCCGGCACCGGGATCGGGGTGCAATACCTGAATGATCCGGAGAAAGGCGCCAAACAGGAGGACCTGAACCGGCTGGCGCCGACCACTCCGGTGATGCTCAATGCGCATCCCAACTGGATGCTGAATAAGGCCGCGGAGGACTCCATCCTGGGGCTCTACGGCCTGGAGAACACGCCGGAGAGCCGCGAGGTTTTCGTTCCCGTCTTCAACACCACCATCAGCCGCTCGCTGGTGGTCGATCGCTACTTCGCGCCGCGGGTTCCGGAACTGGCCGAGATTATTCGCGGCGGCCTGGAATACCAGGCGGCCACCGGCTTCACCACCTTCAGCTCGCACATTGTCGGCCTGCGCATCTTTGACGCCTACCGGCTGCTGGACCGCCAGGGACGGATGCCGATCCGCTTCGCCTTTGCCCACCGTTATGGCCAGCAGGTGGAGCCGGACCCGGCGGGGTTCTTCCTGCGCCTGGGGGATCTGGCGGGCCTGGGAACCGACTATTTCTGGAATGTCGGCCCCACCATGGGCGGGCTGGACTCCGGGCCGCCGAGCATCTGCACCACCATGGATGCGCCGCCGCGGTTCAAGGAGAAAGAAAAATGCGTGCTGGAGGGCGGCAGCAACACCGAGGATGCCATCGCCACGGCGCTCAGCTCCTACCAGCGCTATGTGGCCAATCACGTTTACGGCGACAAGGCCTTTGACAATCTGCTCAACATCATCGACCGGGTGATTGAGACCAATCCGGGCATCACCCTGGCGTACATTCAATCCCGCCGGCTCACAGCGGACCACTGCGGTTTTTACCCGCGCAAGGAGCAGCTGGAACGGATCAAGCGGTTCAACATGATCATCAGCTGCGATCCCATGTTCCTGGACCGCAGCTACCCCTGGCTGAAGGTCTACGGGATGGACAAAGCCAACCGCATCGGCCCGATGAAGAGCATGCTCAAGGCCGGCATCATGGTGACGGCCGAGTCGGAAATGGAGGTGGAATCCGGCAAGGGCCCCACCTACTTCGCGGTGCAGAGCAAGTTCCTGACGCGCCGGAACAGCCGCGGCGATCTGGTGGCGCCCGAAGAAGCCCTGGACCGCGTGGAGCTGATGAAGGCGATGACCACCTGGGCCTCCTACTACGTCATCCGCCAGGATCAGATCGGCTCCCTGGAGCCCGGCAAGCTGGCCGACTTTGTGGTGCTCAACAAGGACTATTTCACCATCCCGGAGAAGGAAATCCCCACGGTGTTCCCGCTCATGACCGTGCTGGGCGGCAAGACCATCGTGCTGCGGCGCGAGCTGGCGGCGGAGTTGGGCGTGCCGCCGGTGGGCCCGCAGATTGAGTGGGAATTCAGCACTCCGTGGGAAGAGCAAGAGATCCAGATGTAATTCTTCCGGGCTCCGGCGGGACCTTTTCGCGGGGGAGGTTCCCGCCAGCCTCCGCGCCTGCTGTCAATTGATCCTCGTGGTGGCCGCCGTCGCTCTGCCCCTTGACATGGCCCCTTGACATGGGGCGCAAGGCCGGCATTCAGCAGCGCAAATCCCTGCCGGGAGGCCGGAACCGCCCTTGGTTCGTGCGGTTCCGGCCGATTCCCCATCGGGAGGCGCCTCCCGACGGCAGTTCCATTCCCGGAATGCTCCCTTGCCCCAGCCGTCCTGGCCGCTGCGGCATTGCTTGACCGGACCGCTCCGCTGTGATAAACAATGGGGCATCTAGGCAAGCTGGGATATTGGCAACCGGTCAGACTTCGGCAAGGAGGGAAAAAAAATGCAGATTCGCGTCGGCTGGTGTGTTCTTGCGAGCTTGCTGGTTCTGGCGACGCTCGCGCCTGCGCAACAGACAACCGGCACCATTTCCGGCAGCGTGACGGACTCCACCGGGGCCGTGCTGCCGGGTGTCAACATTGTGATCCTGAACGAGGACACCGGCATCTCCCGCACGGTCGTGACCAACTCCGCCGGCCGCTATAGCGCCCCGGCGCTGGGCTTGGGCCGCTACAAAGTCACCGCGAGCCTGGAAGGCTTCCAGACCGAAGTTCGCACCGGCATCGAGTTGACCGTGGGCCGCGAAGTGCCCGTCAATTTCCAGTTGCAGGTCGGCGCGGTAACGCAGACCGTGGAAGTAACCGGGGAGGCGCCCCTGGTGGAAACCACCAAGGGCGGTTTGGGCAACCTGGTGGAAAGCGCAACGATCAACGAGCTTCCGCTGAATGGCCGCGACCTGGCGCAGTTGATCACGCTGCAAACGGGGGCGGTGGAGTATACCTCGGCCGAGCGCGAAGGCGGCAAGCTGCTGGTGGTTTCCGGCGGCCGGCCCACCACCAACGTCTTCATGGTGGATGGCGTGGCCATCGAGTCCTACACCCAGAAGACGCCCACCGGCAACTCTGGCCAGTTCCTGGGAGCCGAGGGCGTGCGCGAGTTCCGCGTGGAGACCAATTCCTACAGCGCCGAGTTCGGCCGGGGCAGCGGCGGCATCTTCAATATCGCCACCAAGAGCGGCGGCAATCTCTTCCATGGCTCGCTGTTCGAATACCTTCGCAACGACAATCTGGACGCCGCCAAGTGGGAGGACAACAAGCTGGGAGAGGGCAAGCCGGAGTTTAAGCGCAACCAGTTTGGCGGCAGCCTCGGGGGCCCGATTGTGAGGGATCAGACTTTCTTCTTCGGGACCTATGAAGGATTGCGGGAGCGGCTCGGGCAGACGCTCAGCAGCGATACGTTCCTGCCTTCCGAGCGCAGCGACCCGCGGGTGTTGCCGGTGGTGGCTCCGTACCTGCAAGTATGGCCTCTGCCCAATGGCAGCGACCCCACCCGCCCGCGCGATTACATCTTTGGCTTTTCCCAGCCCACCGATGAAAACCTGGTGCAAGGGCGCGTGGATCACAAGCTGTCCGACAGCGACAACGTCTTTGCCCGGTACACCTTCCTGAAGTCCGAGCAGACCACCGTGACCTCGTTTCCCAACACGCGGCACGAGCTGAGCACCAAGAACCAGTCCGTCACCCTGGAGTGGAGCCGCATCATCTCTCCCACCGTCCTGAACACGGCGCGCTTCGGCTTTTCCCGCACCTTCCCGGACGACAAGACGGTTCAGGATCCCATCGACCCTTCCCTGTTCTTTGTTCCGGGCGTGAATCAACTGGGCGATCTCAGCCCCTCGGGCGTCAGCGGCGTGGGCGATGGCGTCACCGGCGAATACCGGGTGCTGAACTCCTTCCAGTACGTGGATGACGTCAACTGGACCGTCGGCCGCCATTCCATGAAGTTCGGCTTTAGCTGGAACCGGATTCAGTTCAACGGCTGGAACCCGGCGCGGGACGCCGGCAATTACAGCTTCAATTCCCTTGAGAACTTCCTGTTCGGCCAAAACGGGGTGCCGCGCGTGCAGCGGTTCCGGGGTTCGGTGGTTCCGGGATTCAACGATGCGTTCCGCAGCTTCCGGAACAACATCATCGCTCTATACCTCCAGGACGATATCCACCTGACCTCGCGCCTGACCATCAATGCCGGCTTGCGCTACGAGTTTCAGACCATCCCGACCGAAAACTGGGGCCGCGTGGGCAAGCTCCCCGGCGACCTGGCCTTCATTCAGAATCCCTCCACTGGCTTGAACCAGATTAAGAAGGGTAATCCGTGGTTTGAGAATCCCTCCTTGCGGGACATCGCGCCCCGGCTGGGGTTTGCCTGGGACGTCGCCGGCAACGGCAAGATGGCGGTGCGCGGCGGCTTCGGGCTGTTCTTCCAGAAATTCGATCAGAGCTGGTTCCGCACCTCCGGCTTCCGGATGCCCCCGTTCCTGATCGAGATCGACACGACAGCGCCCAACCTGCCGTTCCCGAATCTGGCCACCGTGTGCGCCAATGAAGACCTCACCGCGCCGGTCGCCAATGATCCCCGCTGCCAGGGCGCCAAGCCCGGACCGGACATGCTTCCGGAACGGTTCCGCAACGCCTATGTGATCCAGTACAACCTCAACGTGCAGAGGGAGGTGCTCCCCAACACGGTGGTTACGGTGGGCTATGTCGGCTCGCGCGGGGTACGGCTGCCGGAGGTGGCGGATCTGAACCAGCGGGCTCCGGAGGTGATCGGAGGAAGGCTGAGTTTTGCCAACACGCCGGCCTCGCGGCCCAACGGCAACTTTGGCCAGATCCGGTATCGCCATCCCGGCGCCAGTTCTTTCTACAACTCGCTGCAATTGAACGTCAACCGGAAATTCGCCCAGGGGTTGCAGTTTAACGGGGCCTACACCTTCTCGAAGAACATCGACGACATTTCCGGCGTGCAGACGGCCAGCGACACCAATGCGGGCATCAACCAGATCCCGAACTACTTCATCAAGTACCACTACCGCGGGCTTTCCTCGTTTGATGCCCGGCACGTATTTACCTTCAGCTCCACCTATGAGCTGCCGGTGGGCCCGGGCAGGATGTTCGGCAGCGGATTGTCCGGCGTGGCGGGGCACATCGTGGGAGGCTGGCAGTTGGGCGGGATCATCACGCTGTCGAGCGGGTTCCCGGCGACCGTAACCACCTCCACACCGTCGGCGCTGTCCAACCGCGTGCATGGCAACGTGATGCCCGACCTGCTGCCGGGCTACAGCAACAATCCCACCAGCGGCACTTCGCTGGGCTGCGGCAATATTCCGGCTGGCACGCCCCTGGGGACGCCTGACTTGTACTTTGACCCCTGCGTGTTTGCGTTCCCGCCCGCGCTGACTCTTGGCACGCTGGGCCGCAACACCGTGATTATGCCCGGCCGGGCGGTGGTGGACTTCAACCTGACCAAGAAGTTCGCCATCGGATCGGCGGAAGAAGGCCAGAAGATCGAGTTCAAGTTTGATGCCTTCAACCTGTTTAACCGCCCGAACTTCGGGACGCCGGCACGCAATATCATGAACGGTAGCGGGGTGCGGCAGATCGGCGCCGGGCAAATCTCCAGCACGGTCGGCTCTTCCCGCCAGATTCAACTGGCGCTGAAGTACACCTTTTAGCGAGCCGCCCAAGCCGTCTTTCCAACGGAGGGAGCCAACAGGTTCCCTCCGTTTTTCTTTGGCGACGGAGATGCCGAGCGGCGGTCCGGCCGCTAGAAGTGCGCGGCGACGACAAATCCGAGGCCGAAAAAGCGAAGCGTCCGGTCGCTCGCCCGCCACCCGAAAATGTGCGGAAAAGTGAAGGCGGGAGAGAGCGGCGCATTGCCCCACAGGCTGGCAAAGACGTTGACTCCCGCCGAAAGCGGCCCCCCGACTTCCACCAGCGTCCGGAGCTGGAGATCGGTTACGGAAACAAAGGTCCGCCCGGAGGCGGAAAACTCGTTCCGGCCTTGCAAGGACGCGCAGCCGGCGTCGATCAGGAGGGGCGGACACGGAAGAAACGGCCCGGACGGGCCTTGCGCCAGCGTGAAATTGTCCGCCTCGGTGAAGACGCCCTGCCGGTCTGCATTGCCCACCAGGAAGGACTCCGTCGCCTGAAGTTGAAGCCGAAGACGGCGCCAGCGCAGTTCCGTCTCCACGCCGGCCATCGGCCCGGCGCCGCCGAACTCCGCCACCGCAGCGCTGTTTTGGCTGAGAAAGCTGTTGGCATGGAGTGCCGGCCCGAAGGCGTTGAATTCAAAGTAGCGTTCGCTGGTTGCCTGATTTTGGCTGCTTCGGAGGTGGGCAAACGTTCCGCCAAAAATGACATCCACGCGAGCCTCCGCCGTATCGGTCAGGGTCCGCAGGCCGAAGAAATTCACCGCCCAGGCGCCCCACCCTGCTGCGACGCGAAAATCAACGGGAGAAAAGGTGGAAGCCTCCAGATCGTTCGGAGCAGGCAGCGGCGCCTCCCCCCAGAGGGCAACGCTGTTGACCTCCTGAGTGAAGGTGGTCGCGGTCGCCAGCGGTGGCGTGCTGACAAGCCTTCCCGCGGTAACACGATCCGTCTTGTAGCGCCAGCCTCCCGCCCCTGCCCCCCAACCCTTCCGGCGGTATTGCAGCCGGACCTGGAACGCGTTTCTCCCTTCCGGATTAACCTCCAGGGGAGTTTTTGTGACGGTTTCCGAGATTTGGGGAGACCCTGTGGCGTTAATGGTCAGCTTGCGGTGAACGATGTCGCCGACGTGTTCCTCCGATCCCTTTACATCCATTCGCATTTGTTCCCATTCGGCTTCCCATGTTCCGCCCCATTGGGCCTCTGCCGGCGCTGCCCCAAGCGCACAACATGCCAAAGCTGCTCCCACCCAGCAAAACACAACGAACGCGCCGCTGTTTCCTTGTTTCATTCGCACGCCTCCCGGGGAACTGCCAATGGCCAAGGATTCTACCATAGCCTCTTGGAACCGCCCGGAACGCTGTTTTTCCCGGGCGGCGATACGCTCCCTCCCTTCCGCCGGCGCGGTTGACCCTGCGAAAATCCTTCTGGTACCATGTATTGGCGGGGATAGGTCCGGATTCCACAATGTCATCCGCGGGTGAAGGAAAAAGCGAAGGCGAACCGTTTTCTCAGTGGCGGGTTGGGGTGCACACCTCCATCGCCGGGTCCTTGGCCCAAGCCGCCGAGCGCGCTCACCAGATCGGCTGCACCTGTCTCCAGATTTTTTCCTCCAGCCCGCGCATGTGGCGCGCGCGCGATTGGGACGCCGAAGAGATCGCCGCGTTCCAGCGCCTGCGGGCGCGCTATGACCTTTCCCCGCTGGTCATCCACACCAACTATCTGGTGAACCTGGCCTCGCCGGATGCGGCCTTGCGGCAGCGGTCGCTGGAGGCCTTTGTGGGAGAACTCCGGCGGGCGGAAGCGTTGGGCGCCGAGTATCTGGTGCTGCATCCGGGCAGCTTCCGCGACGGCTCCCGGGAGCAGGGCGTTCGCACGCTGGCCGGCTCCCTGCGGGAGGCGGCGCGGCAGGCTCCGCCCTCCACCACCACAATCCTGGTGGAAAATATGTGCGGCCAGGGCAACGTGCTGGGTGGCGCCTTTGAGGAACTGCGCGACATCCTGGCGCTGTGCGAGGGCTTGCCGGTAGCCTGTTGCATCGACACGGCGCATTGCTACGCGGCCGGGATGGATGTCTCCAGCGAGGCGGGTTTGAACGCCATGATTCACGCCCTGGAGCGCACCGTGGGATGGCGCCGCGTGCCGCTACTCCATGCCAACGACTGCCGCTCGCCTTTGGGCTCCCACCGCGACCGGCACGAGCACATCGGCCAGGGCGGCATCGGCCGGGAGGGATTCCGGCGCATTGTCAACCACCCCCTGTTGCGGGAGAAAGCGTTTATCTTGGAAACTCCCCTCGAAGAAGAAGGCGACGACCGCAGGAACCTGCAGGCCATCCGCTCCGTGCGCGAGGAGGAGTTCCCGTCCCAGCGTCCCCGCCGTGTGAAACAGAAGCGGGTTCTGGAAAGGAGTCTGGCGCGAGCGAATCGGAAGATCGCCGCGCAGAGCAGTGCATAAGGAATGCCAGCTGTGACCACCACCACCACACCGAACTACGAGCATCTCACCATCGAAGAAAAATGGCAGCAGCGCTGGAAGCAGCACAACGACTGGGCCGCCGACGAGCGCACGGACCGGCCCAAATACTACGTGCTGGAGATGCTACCCTATCCGTCCGGGCGGCTCCACATGGGGCACATCCGCAACTATTCCATCGGCGACGCGCTGGCGCGCTACAAGCGCATGCGCGGCATGAACGTGCTGCACCCGATGGGCTGGGACGCCTACGGCCTGCCGGCCGAGAACGCCGCCATCAAGAACCAGGTGCATCCCCGCAAGTGGACGCTCGACAACATCGCCTATATGAAAGGGCAGTTCGAGCGGTTTGGATTCAGCTACGACTGGCGGAAAGAGATCTCCACCTGCGAGCCGGAATACTACCGGTGGAATCAGTGGCTGTTCCTGAAAATGCTGGAGCGGGGCCTGGCCTACCGCAAGAACAGCCGCGTCAACTGGTGCCCGGCGTGTCAGACAGTGCTCGCCAACGAACAGGTGGTGGAAGGCTGCTGCTGGCGGCATGAGACCACCCCCGTGGAGCAGAAAGAGTTGGAGCAGTGGTTCTTCCGCATCACCGCCTACGCCGACGCGCTGCTCGAGGACATGAAGGAACTCCAGGACTGGCCGGAGCGCGTGCTGGCCATGCAGCGCAACTGGATCGGCAAATCGGTGGGCGCGCGGATTCAATTCAACGTCTCCGGGCTGCAGGAGGCCATCACGGTTTTTACCACGCGCGTGGATACGATCTACGGCGCTACCGCGGTCGTCCTGGCGCCGGAGCATCCGCTGATCGGCAAGCTGGTGCAGGGCGTGCCGGGCGGAGAGAGCATCTTGGCCCGCATCAAGGAACTGATTGCCCGCCGGCCCGTCTCCACCGCCGGGGACACCGAAAAGGAAGGCTTGTTCCTGGGGCGGTTTGCCGTCAACCCCTTCAGCGGCGACCAGATTCCCATCTGGGTCGCCAACTTCGTGCTGATGGAATACGGCACTGGGGCGGTCATGTCGGTGCCGGCCCACGACCAGCGCGATTTTGAATTCTCGCAAAAGTACCGGCTGCCGGTGCGCGTGGTGGTGCAGCCGCCGAAGAAGAAGCTGGACGGCATGTTCCTGGAAGAGGCCTTTGTCGAATACGGCGTGCTGGTAAACTCCGGCCCCTTCACCGGGCTGACCTCCGAACAGGCGCTCCAGAAGATGACCGCCTATGCCGAACAGAAGGGCTTCGGCAAGCCGGAGACCACCTACCGCCTGAAGGACTGGGGCATCTCCCGGCAGCGCTACTGGGGCACGCCCATCCCGGTGGTGTACTGCAAACAATGCGGCATTGTCCCGGTGCCCTACGATCAACTGCCGGTGCTGCTCCCCGACAACGTGCAGATTACGGGCCTGGGCCACTCTCCGCTGCGGGATGTGCCGGAGTTTCTGAACACCGCCTGCCCGAAGTGCCAGGGGCCCGCCGAGCGCGAGACCGATACCATGGACACCTTCGTGGATTCGTCCTGGTATTTCTACCGCTACACCAGCCCGCACTTCCGCGAAGCGCCGGTGGATCCGGCCGCTGTCAACTACTGGTTTCCCATCGACCAGTACATCGGCGGCATCGAGCACGCGATCCTGCACCTGATTTACTCGCGGTTCTTCGCCAAAGTGCTGCGCGACCTGGGCCTGGTGAAGACCGGCGAGCCGGTGGCGCGGCTGTTCACCCAAGGCATGGTCATCAAGGACGGCGCCAAGATGTCGAAGTCCAAGGGAAACTTGGTGGACCCCGACGACATGGTGGCGAAGTATGGGGCCGACAC
The DNA here is from genome assembly GCA_035560315.1 of Terriglobia bacterium. Taxonomy (GTDB): domain Bacteria; phylum Acidobacteriota; class Terriglobia; order 2-12-FULL-54-10; family 2-12-FULL-54-10; genus DATMAF01. The sequence continues at coordinate 11,787 of DATMAF010000522.1, forward strand.
CACGCGGATGTACGTGCTGTTTGCGGCCCCGCCCGAAAAGGACCTGGAATGGAGCGACAAGGGCGTTGAGGGCATCCACCGCTTCGTGTCGCGCGTGTACCGCTATGCCAGCCGCTGCGCGCCGGAATTGCGGAGCGTTCCGGCGGGCGCGCCCGCGGGCAAGGAACTCTCCGGGGAAGACAAGAAGATTCTGCGCAAGCTGCACCAGACCATCCGGCGCATCACCCAGGATTTTGAAGGCCGCTGGCACTTCAACACCGATATCTCGGCGCTGATGGAGCTGGTGAATCTGCTCTACGAGCTGGACGGCCAGATTTCCAAGCCGGTATTGCGCCAGACGCTGGAGACCTTCATCAAGCTGCTCTCGCCCTTTGCCCCCTTCCTGGCGCAGGAGCTGTGGGAGGAGTTCGGACACACCGAAGACCTGCTGCGCGTGCCCTGGCCCGACTTCGACGCCGCGCTGGCCAAAGAAGAAGAGATCGAGATTCCGGTGCAGATCAACGGGCGGCTGCGGTCCAAGATTCTGGCGCGCGAGGGCGTCTCCCAGGACGAGCTCGAAGAGCAGGCCCTGGCCGACCCGCGCATCGCCCACATGATCGCCGGGCACCGAGTGATGAAGGTGATCGTGGTGCCGAGCAAGCTGGTCAACATCGTCATCTCCGAGCACGGCCGCTAGCGCTTGTCCCCTACCGCATAGCGCATGTCATTAGAAAGAGGCATTGTCATCCTGGATTTTGGGGCGCAATACTCGCAGTTCATCGCGCGGCGGGTGCGGCGTCGGGTCGCTGGGTTGGGTGTGTTAGGATTGGGGATGGGGGAGCGTTTTGCCATGACGAAGTTTGACCGCATTACCAGCAACCCTGCGCGCATGAACGGCGAGCCCTGCATTCGGGACCTGCGGCTTACGGTGCGGCGCGTTCTGGAGGCATTGGCGCTCTATCCGGAACGGGCGGAACTGCGGCGCGAGTATCCCGAGCTCGAAGACGAGGATATCCGCCAAGCCCTGGCCTTCGCCGCTGCCTCTCTCGACGATAAAGTGTTGTCATTACCGACTAGCAAATAGATGCTGCTGCTCGATCAGGGTCTGCCCCGCTCTACCGTAGAGCACCTGCGTGCGGCCGGAATCGAAGCAGTGCATGCAGGAGATATTGGCCAATCAACCGCCGAGGACGCAGCCATTCTGGAATATGCGCGGGAACGAGATTGGGTGATCGTCACCTTGGATGCGGACTTCCACACCCGGCTGGCCTTGAGCAGTGCGACCAAACCTTCTGTAATACGAGTTCGGATCGAGGGATTGCGCGGTCCCGAACTGGCGGAACTCCTGGACAAAGTCCTGACAGCTACAAGCGGTGACCTGGCACAAGGCGCCATGGTCACCGTTGCTGAGAGCGGTGTTCGTGTTCACCGCTTGCCGATACTTGGATGATCTGATGGGACACGGCATTGTCATCCTGGATTTTGGGGCGCAGTACTCGCAGCTCATCGCGCGGCGGGTGCGGGAGCATCACGTCCACAGCGTCCTGGTTCCCTACAACATTGGCGTTGACGAACTGCGCCGGATGAACCCCGCCGGGATCATCTTCTCCGGCGGCCCCAGTTCCGTCTTTGAGGAGGGCGCCCCGCACTCCGACCCGGCCATCCTGAAGATGGGCGTGCCGGTGCTGGGCATCTGCTACGGCCAGCAGTTGATCGCGCACCAGCTTGGCGGCCAGGTGCGTCCCGCGCCCCGCCGCGAGTACGGCCGCGCCCACCTGACCATCGTCGACGGCGCCCGGCTGTTTCGCTCCATTCCTTCTCCGCTGCCGGTGTGGATGAGCCACGGCGACGAAGTCGTGCATCTGCCGCCCGGATTCCGCGAAAGCGGACGGACGGGCACAATCATCAGCGCCATGGAGAACCCGGAGCAGAACATCTACGCCGTGCAGTTCCATCCCGAGGTGCGCCACACCGCGCACGGCGATGAGATTCTCGCCAACTTCCTTTTTGACATCTGCCGGGCCGCCGCCGACTGGACTCCGGCCTCGTTCATTGAACAGGCCGTCGATTCCATCCGCGAGCAGGTGGGCGCAGGCCGCGCCCTGTGCGCCCTGAGCGGGGGGGTGGATTCGACCGTGGCGGCCACGCTCATCCACCGTGCCATCGGCGATCGGCTCAACTGCATCTTCGTGGACAACGGCCTGCTCCGCAAGAACGAGTTTGACTCCGTCCTGGCCATGCTGCGCCGCATCGGGCTGAAGGTTACCGGGGTGAACGCCGCCACCCGTTTTCTGGAACGGCTCCGGGGAGTCGTTGATCCGGAACAAAAGCGCAAGATCATCGGCAACGAGTTCATTCGGGTGTTTGAGGAAGAGGCCGCCCGGCTGGGGAAGGTCGAGTACCTGGTGCAGGGGACGCTCTATCCGGACGTGATCGAGTCGGTTTCGGTGAAGGGGCCGTCGGCGACCATCAAGACGCATCACAACGTCGGGGGCCTGCCGGAAAAGATGCAGATGAAACTGATTGAACCGCTGCGGGAGCTTTTCAAGGACGAAGTGCGCCGCGTGGGGGCCGACCTGGGATTGGAGCCGGAAGTGCTGAATCGCCAGCCATTTCCCGGGCCAGGGCTGGCGGTGCGGGTGTTGGGCGAGGTCACCGCCGAAAAGCTCGCTCTGCTGCGCGAAGCGGACGAAATCGTGCAGGAAGAGATCCGGGGCGCGGCTCTTTATGACAGCATCTGGCAGTCGTTCGCGGTGCTGCTGCCGCTGCGCAGCGTGGGCGTGATGGGCGACCAGCGCACCTACGGCTACACCGTGGCGCTGCGGGCAGTCCATTCCGAGGACGCCATGACGGCCGACTGGGTACGGCTTCCCTATGAGGTTCTGGCTACGATCTCGAAC
>DATMAF010000523.1:0-8880 GCA_035560315.1 Terriglobia bacterium
TTCTTGGGGTCCCAGCGGTGGTTGCGGTCGCGGAAGGAAAAGACCCGCTCCTTGGCGCGCGACTTCTCCTCCTCCCGGCGCGCCCCGCCAAAGGCGGCGTCGAAGCCGTACTTGTCGAGGGCCTGCTTCAGCGCCTCGGTCTTCATCACGTCGGTATGCTTCTCGCTGCCGTGCGTGAAGGGATTGATGCCCTGGCGCAAGCCGTCCTGATTGATGTAGACGAGCAGCTCGATCCCCACCTCGCGCGCCCGCCGCTCGCGAAACTCGATCATCTCGCGAAACTTCCAGGTGGTGTCCACGTGCAGGAACGGAAAGGGCGGCTTGCCGGGATGAAAGGCCTTCAGCGCCAGATGCAGCATGACGGAAGAATCCTTGCCGATGGAGTAGAGCATCACCGGCCGCTCAAACTCCGCCACCACCTCGCGCAGGATGTGGATACTCTCGGCTTCCAGTTCCCGCAAGTGCGTCAATCGGTACTCCGCCATTGCTTCGTCCTGTGGCTTCCCCCGGAGGTGCCGGAAATCGCGCGAAACCGCAATAGGTCTCAACAATCCATTATAACTGGCCATTATCACGGGGAGTTCCGCGGGGTGGCGCTAGCAGCCGGCATTTGCCGCTGCGTCGGTTATCCCCGCCATGGCCAGTGCGGCCAGCAGGATGCGCTTCAGGCCCAACTCGCGCCCTTGCGGGTCGTACCACTCGCGGGGAGTATGGACTTCGCCGCCGACGCCGCCGCCGCCGAGGGCTACGGCGTCCATGCCCAGCGAAAGCGGGATATTGGCATCGGTGGAGGAACGCTCCAGGCGGCTGCGGATGCCAAGGTATTCATCGGCGGCGCGCACCGCCTCGAGCAGGTGCGAGGGCAGGGCCAGTTCGGCGGCGGGCCGTTCGCCAATCAGATGAATCCGGTACTCCAGCCCTCCCTCAGCACGCCGGTTCTCGCTCTCCACCCCCGCCCGAACAGCGGCCTCCATGGCCTTCGACAATCGCTCGATTTCCTCGCGGCGCGCCGACCGGATATCCACCTTCATCCAGGCGGTGCTGGGGATGGCGTTGACGGCGACGCCGCCCTGGATCATGCCGACGTTCAGAGTCGAACGCGGTTCGCAAGACAGCGGGATGCGGCCGAGTGCTGCAATGACGTTCGCCAGCGCGTGGATCGGATTGACGCGGCCAAAGTCCTTCCAGCTATGCCCGCCGGGCCCGGCGACCTCGATCCGAAAGCGCCGGCTGCCGAGCCCGGCCACGGTGACATGCTCCACGGAGGAACCATCGAGCACCAGCATCGCCTCAGCGCGATGCCTCACATCGCCGTGGGAAAGCAGGTGTCTCATGCCATAGAGATCGCCCTCGCCTTCTTCGCCGACGTTGGCGGCGAAAAGCAGCGAAAGTTCGGTGGCGACTCCGCACTGCTGCAACACGGCCGCCGTGCCCAGCAAGGCCGCCAGACCGGCCCCGTTGTCGGAGATGCCGGGGGCGCAGATTCGGCCGTTGCAGCGGCGCACTTCCACCGGCGCGCCCACCGGCGTGGCGGTATCCAGATGCGCCGTGATCACAACTGCGCGGGGGCTCGCGCCCGGCCGCTCGGCCAGAACATTGCCGGCCTCGTCGGTACGGACCCGCGCCAGACCCAGCGAACGGAAATACCCCGCGACGGCCGCCGCGCGTTTGGCTTCATGAAAAGTCGGGGCCGGAATCCTGGTCAGCTCAATCTGAACCTGTTCCAGCCATTCGCGGCGCTCTTCCACGGCGCGAAGAATTCGCTTCCACAGCGGTTGCGCGGCAATCTGCGCCGGCGTTGGCCGGTGGCGCTGGCCGGAAGAAACGGACAGGACTCCCGCTGCCGGGAGGGCTGATGGCTGTTCGCTCAAAATTGTAGCGTCCCGCTGCGGCTCTCGTATCCCGGAGCCGGAAGGTAGAGCGTGTGGCAGTACTCGCAGCGGTAGATTTCGGCGTTCGGGCCGTACTGCCGCTTGATCTCCTCGCCAAATCCATACCAGCGTTTCAGGTGGCCAGCGCAAAGCTTCCCCTTGGCATCTTTCTCATTGCAGGAGCGCTGGTATGGGAAGCGCGTCTTGATGGCCGGCTTCGAGGGCGCGGCCGACACGGCGGACGGAGCGGCCGGCTGCGAACCGGAGGCCGGCGGCGATGATTGCTCCGGCGATTGCCCCTGAGGGGGGGATGCCTCTGACATAGCTTCCTCTCTCTTCGTTGAGATTGCCCACGGCAGCCACGCTCTGGCGCCCGCCGCGGGCTGTCGTCACCTATCTATATTAACCGATTCTGCCCACGCGCTCTGCGATGGGTGGCGGCTGCGGCTCTTCGTCAATTTGCGGATACCGCACGCAGACCAGATGCAAACCGCGCGCGGGGGCCGTGGGACCCGCGGCCGAGCGGTCGCGGGCAGCCAGGATGGCCGCAATGCCATCGGCCGCAATGTTGCCCCGGCCCACCTCAATGAGAGTGCCTACGATGTTGCGCACCATATGGTGCAAAAACCCGCTGCCCTCCACGGCATAGACCAATTCCTCGCCCTCCCGCTGCAGGGTCGAGGAAAACAGCGTCCGCACGGTGGACTTTTCCGCCGCGGATTGGGCGGCGCGGGAGGCGGCATCCGTGGAAGCAACGGAGCAAAAGTCTTGGGTGCCCTCGAACCCTCTGGCCGCCAATATCATCGCCCCTTCGTCCAGAGGATAGGGAACCGGAAAGACATAGCGGGCCAGCCACGGCGGACAGATCTTCCCCCGAAAGATGCGATAGCGGTAGGTCTTGGAGCGGGCGCTGCGGCGGGCGTGAAACTCCGGGGGAACCTCCTGCGCCGAAAGGACGCGGACGCTTTCCGGCAAATGATCGTTGAGCGCCAGGACGAGATTGCGGCAGGGAATGGGAGCGCGCAGCAAGACGCTGGCCGCCTGGGAGCAGGCATGTACGCCGGCATCGGTGCGTCCGGCCCCGTGCAGGTGCACCGCTTCGCCGGTCACCTTTGCAAACGCCTCGGTCAGAATGCCCTGAATGGTGGGACGATCCGGCTGGATCTGCCAGCCGAAAAAATCGGTTCCGTCGTACGCCAGCCGCAGCAGGAGATTCCGCGCCGCGGGAGCGGCGGGGCGGGGTGGCCGGGCATCTGCGGCGTTCGGCACAGCAACAGAGTAGCAATGCGCAGCGCAAATAACCAGCCAGAGTGTTCGCAGCGTCGGGAACGCCAGGCCGCTCCGGCCGGTGGGGTTTTCCGGCGAAGAGCTGAAAGAAGCCCCTTCAGAAAGTGATATGATGGGTCTGAGCCGCCGGCCTCCGGAGGGTCTGCGCGGCGGAGGCGGCGAGCGGCTGAGATCACCGGAGGGACGACAACCGGGGAGTTTTCTTCCGCGGTTGCCAGCAAGGGAATGTCGGAAGAAGTCTTTGATTTAGAACGGGCGGAACGCCTCTTGCCGCAGGTGGAGCAGTTGCTCAGCGCGGCGCTGGAAGAAAAGAAACGCCTCAGCCGGGCCGGCAAGGAACTGGCTAAGCGGATCGAACGGATCATCGTGCTGGGCGGATGCCAGGTGGATCTCGGGGAGTTTGCGCACTGCAAGCGCAGGAAGGAAGAAAGCAGCGCGCGGCTCCGCCATCTGGCCGAAGAGATCGAGAATCTGGGCTGTCTGTTGAAAGACCTGGAGATCGGACTGGTGGATTTTCCATCCCGGCTGGGGGATCAGGAAGTGTACCTGTGCTGGAAACTGGGCGAGCCGGGGATTCGGTTTTGGCATCATGTGGAGGAAGGTTTTGCGGGACGCAAGCCGCTGGACGACCGCACCATCCAGCGGATGCAGCGTTCCTGCCGCCGTTAGCAACGGCCCGACGGGAGGGTTCACTATGCGCACGGAATGGATCCAGAAACGCGCCGGAGAGGAGTGTCCCACGCAGCTTCATTACGCGCGGCAGGGCCGCATCACGGAAGAAATGGAGTATGTGGCGCGCCGCGAGAATCTCGACCCGGAACTGGTGCGCTCGGAGGTGGCGCGGGGGCGGATGATTATTCCCGCCAACATTCATCACGCCAACCTGGAGCCGATGGCCATCGGGGTGGCATCCCGGTGCAAGATCAATGCCAACATCGGCAACTCCTCGGTGACCTCGCACGTGGAGGAGGAGCTGGAGAAGCTGCACGTGGCGGTGCATTACGGCGCCGACACCGTGATGGACCTTTCGACCGGCGGCGACATCCCCGGCATCCGCAAGGAGATCCTGAAGCACTCTCCCGTGCCCATCGGCACCGTGCCGATTTATGAAGCACTCTCGCGCGTGCGCAGCGTCTACGACCTGACCCCGGACCTCCTGCTGGAAGTGATCGAGGAGCAAGCCGAACAGGGCGTCGATTACATGACCATCCACGCCGGCGTCCTGCGCGAATTTCTGCCGCTGACCACGGGACGGATCACGGGCATTGTCAGCCGCGGCGGCTCGATCCTGGCGCAGTGGATGGCGCATCACAAGAAAGAAAACTTTCTCTACGACCGGTTCATTGATATCTGCAAGATCTTCCGCAAGCACGACGTATCCTTCTCCCTGGGCGACGGCCTGCGGCCCGGCTGCCTCGCCGACGCCAGCGATGCAGCCCAGTTCGCGGAGCTGAAGGTGCTGGGCGAGCTGACCCGGAAAGCCTGGGAGTACGACGTGCAGGTGATGGTGGAAGGCCCCGGCCACATTCCGATGGATCAGATTCAACTGCAAGTGCAGATGGAAAACGAGCTGTGCCACGAAGCGCCCTTCTACACGCTGGGGCCGCTGGTTACCGACATCGCGCCCGGCTTTGACCACATCACCTCGGCGATTGGCGCGGCCATGATCGACTGGTACGGCGCGTCCATGCTTTGCTACGTTACGCCCAAGGAGCATCTGGGCCTGCCCAACCGGCAGGATGTGCACCAGGGCATCATCGCCTACAAGATCGCGGCCCATGCCGCCGACGTGGCGCGCCACCGCCCGGGCGCGCGCGACCGCGACGACGCCCTCTCCCGCGCGCGCTATGTCTTCGATTGGAACAAGCAGTTTGAGCTGGCCCTGGATCCGGAGACGGCGCGGGCCATGCACGACGAAACGCTCCCCCAGGACGGATACAAGAGCGCGCACTTCTGCTCCATGTGCGGACCAAAGTTCTGCTCCATGAATCTCTCGCAGATCGCGCATCAGGAAATGGCCCTTGCCGGCAGCAGCCAGGAAACCCTCGTGGAACTGGCGTCATCGAAATCTTCGGCGAGGCCCTGAGCACGGTCGAAATCGCCCCACAGAATCGCGGCCGGCCGGGGAACCCGGAGGGGTTCCTGTCCCGGGAACGATTTGCTGGAAATCGTCGCACACTACTCGCAAACGAGGTCTTGGAATGCAAGTTCACTTCTCCTATCACAACGTTCCCCGCACCGAGCAGATCGACCGGGTGATTCAGAAGAACCTCCGGAAGCTCGAACGGCTGCTGTCGCACTTCGCTCCGGACCTGGTGCATCTGCACGGGACGCTGGAATCCAACGGCACCCACAAGAATACGGTCGTCTCACTGAATCTGGCGCTGCCGACCGGCCAGTTGCATAGCCGCGAGCAGGATGCCAGCCTGCTGAAGGACTTGCAATCCTGCTTCGACCAGATCGTGGCGCAATTGAAAAAGCACAAGGAGGCGTTGCGGCGGGAAGAGTCCTGGCGGCGAGAGCGCCCGAAGCGGGCGGCCGCCGGGCGGTCCCGCCCCTGAGGCGCAGGAGGGGCGGAAGGCATCCATGGGGCTGAAGGTCATCCGCTGGGAGGCGGCGTGGGGCCCGGTCAGCGAGCAGACCATGCGCCGGCAACTGGCCGCCGCCGGATACCGCGTCAGCGCCTACTGCTATCCTCCCGGCACCTGTTTTCCGCCCCACCGGCATGCGGTCCACAAGCGCGACGCGGTGCTCGCCGGGAAACTGAAAATTTCCTGGCCCGCCACGGCCGGCTCCCCGGCCGGCAGCGTGGTGCTGGAGGCGGGAGACATGATCGAGATTCCCGCCGGTGCCGAGCACAGCGCCGAAGTGGTGGGCCCGGAAACGGTCTTCAGCCTGGATGCCACCAAAGCGCCGTAACATCGCGTGCGAGACGGCCGGGGCTGTTTGCTAGGGAGTGGGGGCGGGCGCTTCCTCGCTTGAGGCGAGCTTCAGAGCGGGATTGCCGCCGGCGGCCATCTGCGACGCCCAGCGGTCGCGCACGGCGCGGAAGGCGGCTTCCTGAGCCTTGGGGATGCGGGATTGCCGGGGGACTTTCAGTGTCTCCCAATTCAGATAGCGCCCGTTCTTGCTGATGCGAAGGTCCACATGGGGACCGGTCGCCAAACCGGTCATTCCCACCAGACCGATGCGCTCGCCCTGCCGCACGCGCTCGCCTTTGCTGACCAGGATTCTGGACATGTGGAGGTACTGGGTTTCAAAACCGTTGGCGTGTTGCAGGGTCACCATGTTGCCGGAGCCGCCGGAGCGCCCGGCAAAAACAACCCGGCCATCGGCCACCGCCAGGATGGGTGTGCCGGTGGGAGCGGCGTAATCGGTTCCCAGGTGCGGCCGGTAGACGCCCAGCACCGGATGGAACCGGCGGCGCGAAAAGCTCGAACTGATGCGGGCATCAAAGGCCAGCGGAGAACGCCGGAAGGCGGCCTGGAGAGATTCTCCGCTGCTCGAGTAGTAATGAGGCGAGCCGTCCTCGCTTTCAAACAGAAAGGCGTCGTAGACGGTTCCGTCGTTGTCGTAGCGGGCCGCCAGCACCCGCCGGTAGGTGGGCGGAGCGCCATGGGCGTACTCTTTCTTTTCCACCAGCAGGCAAAACGTATCTCCCTCGCGCGGGTCGCGGTAAAAATCCAGGTCCCAGGCGAAGATCTCCGCCATTTTCATGGCCAGTTCCGGACGCTCGCCGATCCGCTGGAAACTTTCAAATAACGATCCGCGCAGCGTGCCGCAGACTGCCTCCGTCCGAATCACGCCGGGGATTTCGGCGATTTCCGCAGCGAACCCCTCCGTTCCTCGCAAGAGCCGGAGCTTGCGATCGGGGTGCAGCAGGTATTCCAGCGAACGCAGTTCGCCCTCCCGGGTTCGCACCAGGATCAATTCGGCGCCAGCGCGAAACTTCCGCACATCGAAGGCCTTGCCAATGGCGGCGATCATCTCCAAACGCAACGGCGCCTCAACGCCGCTGCGCTGAAGCAGGTTGTCCAGAGTATCTCCCGGACGAATGGCGATGGTTTCCTTCAGGAAGGCGGGGACGATCGCGGCCGGCGCTGAAAGGACTGGCTGCGGCAGCGTGGGGTTGGTCAACTGCCACGCCAGCAGGACGCCAAACAGGCCCAGCAGGAGCACGACCAGGATTCGGACAGATGCTCTCTCCTCCAGATTCACCGGGATATGAAACCATTCTCTGGAGAAGGCGTCAACCTTTTTGTGTGAAAGAGTCTCACTTTAGTATCCTCGGCGGCTGCCGGGGTCCGGTTGCTTCCCGCGAGAGAGTCGGGGACCGGCGGAATATGCCCCAGGGCGTCCGAGCGGGCAGGGGCTTGGAGCGGTCCGCCAAAAGAGGCATGGCAGGGGCGGTTCTCCACATCCCCAGTCACCCCCTCTCCACAAGACTACAGCCCAGCCTTGACAGCTTTTGGCCGAAACGACTAAGATACAAGCTGAGGAGCGGAAGCGCCGCATCCTAGCGCAAGTCATTTATAATTAAGGCAGTTAGCATATGCGCAGGAAAGCGACTCACGACCGGACGCTGGGAACCTTGATGACTGTGGTTCGAACCCACATCGAAACTGGCGAACCGGTGGGTTCGCGGACCGTTTCCCGGCAGAGCCGCGAGGGACTGAGCCCAGCCAGCATTCGCAACATCATGATGGACCTGGAGGAGGAAGGATTCCTGGAACAGCCCTACACGTCCGCCGGCCGGGTGCCCACGGAGAAAGCCTATCGCTTCTACGCCAGCCAGATCGATCCGGCCCAGCCTCCCTGCAAAGCCGATGAGCATCTCATCATCTCGCAACTCGGCAACGCCGCAGGACTGCCGGAAGAAGAGATTCTGGTACGCACTTCCCACGTTCTCTCGCGGGTTTCCAATAACCTGGGCGTGGTGATCCGCAATCCGGTGTCCCGGGCCGTCCTGGATCACATTCATTTTGTTTCCCTGGAGGATTCCCGCATCCTGGTGGTGCTGGTCTCGCCCGGCCCCCAGGTGCAGCATCATATCCTTCGCCGGGAGTTCCCGATTTCCCAGGCGGAACTGGAAGCGGCCTCCAATTATCTGAACCGGAATTTCCGCGGCTGGGAGTTGGAACGGATCCGCAAAGAGCTGGCGGCGCGCTGCGCCGAAGAACGCAGCGCATATGACGGGATGCTTCGGGCTCTGCGCCACCTGTTGGAAAGCGGCGTGCTGGAAGACAATTCTCCCGCCAGCGTCTACCTGGAAGGAGCCTCCAACTGGGTCGGTCGCCCGGAGTTGGCCAAGCCGGGAAAGCTGCGCGAGCTGATCCAGGCTTTGGAAGAGAAGGAAACCGTCGTCAAGCTGCTCACCGAATGCCTCAGCAGCATGCAGGAGCCGCTCCAGGTTGTTGTCGGGTTGCCGCGTCCTCCGCTGTTGCGGGATTTTGCGCTGATCGGAGGCACGTTCCAGTGTCCTGGCGGCATTTCCGCTCACATGGCCGTCTTGGGGCCCCCGCGCATGCCCTATGAACGGGCCATGCGCGCCATGGGTTTCATCGGCAGGCTGCTGCAATCCCAGACCACAAATTGAGTCCGCGGTCCGGCGCTGTTGCTTGGACATGAAACAACGATGAGTGACGAGCTCCAAAAACAGGCGGCAGAAGCATCTGCCTCTTCTTCCCCCGAGACCCCGGTCCCGGCCGAAGACTTCTCCACT
>DATMAF010000524.1:0-5024 GCA_035560315.1 Terriglobia bacterium
GCGGGTTTTTCCGGCGCGGAGGCGTGCGGGATGCGGTAACTCCGGCACGCGTTCTCGTCCGGCGCGGACGAACTCGACAATCTCCTTCCGGCTGAGCTACTGTGATCTCCATGGGCCCGGTTCCTCGCTGGACAGTTGTACAATGATTGGAAGACGACCTCAACTGGTTCCGTTCAGGAATCTCGAATATACTCGCAGCTTGGAAACATGACGGGACGGCCGGCCATCACGGTGGGCAGTGTGGCGTTGCGCGGGGGCAATACCTTCTTCCTGATGGCGGGGCCGTGCGTCATCGAGTCCGACGAGCACGTGCTCCAGATGGCCCGCGCGATCCAGCAGATCGCGCGGCGCGTGAATGTCCCGCTGATCTTCAAGGCGTCGTTTGACAAGGCCAACCGCACCAGTATTCACTCGTATCGCGGGCCGGGACTCGAAAGAGGCCTGGAGGCGCTGCGCCGCGTGAAGGACGAGACCGGCCTGCCGCTCCTCACCGACATCCACGAGCCGTGGCAAGCCGCGCCCGCCGCCAAGGTCGTGGACGTGCTGCAAATCCCCGCCTTCCTCTCGCGCCAGACCGACCTGCTCATCGCCGCCGGGCGCACCGGGGCGGTGGTGAACATCAAGAAGGGCCAGTTCCTCTCGCCGCAGGAAGTAATGCACGCCATCGAGAAGGTTCGCAGCACCGGCAACGAGCGCATCGTGCTCACCGAGCGCGGCACATCGTTCGGCTATAATAACCTGGTTGTGGACATGCGCACGCTGCCCACATTGCGAACGATGGGGTATCCCGTGGTGCTGGACGTAACGCACAGCGTGCAGTTGCCGGCTGGCGCAGGCGATGCCTCGGGCGGCCAGCCGGAGTTCATCGAGCCGCTGGCGCGCGCCGGCGTGGGAGCGGGTCTGGACGGCATCTTCATGGAAGTGCATGACAACCCTGCGGCGGCGCTGTCGGATGGCTCGAACGCGCTGCCGCTCGCGCAACTGGAGCCGCTGCTGGAGCGGCTGGTGGCGCTCGACCGCATCGTCCGCCCCTGGCTCTGACCTGCTGTGACGGGTGACCTGTGACCAGTGGAAACAACAAGAAGCGAACCGGCTTCGCCCACCCGCCACGCGCCACTCGCCCCTCCCCGCTGACAACTGCCCGGCGCGTCTTGCGCACGGAAGCTGACGCCATCGCCGCGCTCCTGAAGCGCCTGGACAACAGTTTCGAGCGCGCCGTCGAGCTGCTCGCCGCCACCAAAGGCCGCGTCATCGTCACCGGCATGGGCAAGTCCGGGCTGGTGGCGCGCAAGATCGCCGCGACCTTTTCCTCCACCGGCACGCCGTCATTCTTTTTGCACCCGGCCGAGGCCATCCATGGCGACATGGGTATGCTGACCGCCGGAGACACGCTGGTGGCGCTCTCCTACAGCGGCGAGACGGAAGAAATCCTGCGGCTGCTGGACCGCGTGAAGCGCCTGGGCATTCCGTTAATCAGCCTCACGGGCGGGCGCGATTCGACGCTGGCGCGGGCCTCCGCGGTGCTGCTGGACGTCGGCATCGAGCGCGAGGCCTGCTCGCTGAATCTCGCCCCGACGGCCTCCACCACGGCCTCGCTGGCCTTGGGCGACGCCCTGGCCATCGCGCTGCTGGAACGCAAAGGATTTCGCGAGGACGATTTCGCGGAGCTGCACCCCGGCGGCGAGCTGGGCCGGAAGATCAAACGCGTGGAGCAATTAATGCACTCGGGCGCCGCCCTGCCGGTCGTCCGCCCCGGCACGCCGATGCCCGAGGTGATCGAAGAGATGTCCCGCAAGGGCTTCGGGATGGCCAACGTGGTGGAGAACGGCGGCCGGCTGGCCGGCATCATCACCGACGGGGACTTGCGCCGCTTCCTGCAAACGGCCGGCAGCGGCTGGGCGAATCACAAGGCGCGCGACGCCATGACGCGCAAGCCCGCCACCATCGGGCCGCGGGAAAGCGCCGCCGACGCCGTTCGCCTGATGGAGGCGCTGAAGATTACGTCGCTGCCGGTGGTGGACGCCCGCAGCCGTCTGGTCGGCTTGCTGCACCTGCACGACTGCGCGGAACTGCGGCGGAAAGTTCCGGAGGACAGGAGCAGAAATGGCCATCTCCCCTAAGCTCGCCACCGAAGTGGAACAGCGCGCCCGGCGCATCGAACTCATTCTGATGGACGTGGACGGCGTGCTCACCGACGGCCGCATCCTGCTGTTGCCCAGCCGCGACGGGCGCATCCGGGAAGTGAAGATGTTCGATGTGCAGGACGGCGTGGGCATCTCCTTTGCCCACCGCGTCGGCCTGCGCACCGGCCTCCTGACCGGGAGAACCTCGATGAGCGTGGTGGCGCGGGCCAAGGAATTGCGCATGGAGATTATCGAGCAGGGCAGCCACAACAAGCTCGACAGCTATGAGAAGATCAAAGTGATGGCCCGGCTGGAGGACGCCGCCATCGCCTACATGGGCGACGACTATCAGGACCTGCCGGTGCTGCGGCGCGCCGGGCTGGCGGCGGCGCCGGCCAACGCCCAGCCGGAGATCCAGCAGGTCTGCCACCTCGTCACCCAGCGAGAGGGCGGGCGCGGCGCTGTCCGCGAGCTGATGGATTTCATTATCAAGGCGCAGGGCAAGTGGGAGCAGATCATGGCCCGCTACCGCGCCTGAGGCCGAACGCACTTGCATCCTCCGCAGCAATCCCCCCCGCTCTCCACGCTCCAGGACAGCCTGGCCAAGGCGCGAAGCATTCTGGGGGAGTCGCGCGCCCTGATCCGGGAGGCGTTCGCAAAGGACTTTTCCGTTCAGCGCAAGGCGGATCAGACCTGGGTCACCGAAATCGACCTGGCGGTGGAGCAACTGTTGCGCTCCCGACTGCAAGAGCAGTTCCCCGGCTACGGGATTATTGGCGAAGAGTTCGCAGGACAGAACCGGGTGGCGCCATTCACCTGGGTGGTTGACCCCATCGACGGCACTTCCAGCCTGCGCCACCGCATTCCCTTGTTCGGCACCATCCTGGCGCTCTTGCAGGACGGAAAACCGGTGCTGGGCCTGATTGATCTGCCGCTGCTGGACCGGCTCTACCATGGCGGTGCCGGGCTGGGGGCCTGGCGCAACGAGCACAGGCTGCAAATCGCCGACCCGGCCGACTCCGAGATTACTTCGGAAGTCATCTCCGTGGCCAGCCGGGGCCAGTATGTCAGCGCGGGCATGACTGATGCCTTCGACAAGCTCATGCAGTTGCACCCGGACGTGCGGACCTACGGCGATTGTTTCGGCCATGGGATGGTGTTGGAGGGTTCCGTTGGCGCCCTGACGGATTTCGGCCTGCGCGTGTGGGACGTGTCGGCGACGGAGGTTCTGGTGCAGGAAGCCGGCGGCAAATTCTTCTGCTGGCGCACGCGGGGAGAGCTTCTCGCCGAGAAGCGTTACGACGTGATCTTCGGCAAGCCCCGCGTGGTGGACTGGATTGTCCGCACCCTCAAGCTCGCCTAGCGAAAGCCGGCCCCTAGAGGGCCGCGATGGCGGCGGTAGGGTCCCTTGAGGTCGAGAAAGACGTCCCTGACGGGGCCAGCCGTCGCGCCCCAACCGCGCCAAACTCCCCAGAGGGTCGTTCTCCCAACCGCCGAGACGCATTCGGAACGGTTGCCAACAGCCCCCGGGCCAGCGTTGCCGGCCGGAGAACGCTTTCATTCTATGCTATTCTGAATCGCTGAAAGTGACGCGTGGAGGCGGAGCATCGCCAAATCCCCACAGAAGTCTCCGCGAACACCGGGGCCGGAAAAGGCGGCGGGCAAGCGGTCCGGAACAGGCCCGGAGGGATTGCTGCGAGCGATTCCGGCGGTTGAGGAGCTGTTACAGCGGCCGGCGATAGCGGCGCTGGGCGAGCGCGTCGGGCGCAACTTCCTCACCGCGCGGGTCCGGCAAGTGCTGGCGCAGTTGCGCCAGGAGATACGAAGCGGAGCCGCCGGCGGCGGCAATCCGTTGGCTGCGGCGGCCCTGGAACGGCGCATCGAGCAAGCGGTGGCCGCCGCCACAGCCTATTCCCTGCGTCCGGTCATCAACGCGACCGGGGTGATCCTGCATACCAATCTGGGCCGGGCGCCGCTGGCGCCGGAGATGCTGGAGCACGCCGCCGGGATCGCCACGCAGTATTCCAATCTGGAATTTGACCTCGCGGCCGGACGGCGCGGCGAGCGCGACGTCCACATCTCTGCGCCTTTGAGCGAGCTGCTGGGCGCGGAGGCGGCCATTGTGGTCAACAACAACGCCGCCGCCGTGCTGCTGACGCTGAACGCCCTGGCCGAGGGAGGGGAGGTCATTGTTTCACGGGGCGAGTTGATTGAGATCGGGGGCTCGTTTCGCATCCCGGAGATCATGCAGAAGAGCGGCGCCATCCTGCGCGAGGTGGGCACCACCAACCGCACCCGCATCGCCGACTACCGGCAGGCAGTGACGGAAAACACGCGGCTGTTGTTGCGGGTCCACCCCAGCAATTTCCGGATTCTGGGATTCACCGAGCGGCCGTCGCTGCCGGAATTGGTAGCGCTGGGCCGCGAAAAAAACATTCCGGTGTTTGAGGATTTGGGCAGCGGCTGCCTGGTTTCCCTGTCCGGGCAGGGGTTGCGGGAGGAGGCGCCGGCGGGCGAGAGCATCGCGGCGGGAGCGGATCTCATCAGCTTCAGCGGCGACAAGCTGCTGGGCGGGCCGCAGGCCGGCATCATCGCAGGCCGGAAGGAACTGGTTTCCCGCATCCGCCGCAATCCTTTGTTCCGCGCGCTGCGGGTGGACAAGCTGACCTACGCCATTCTGGAAAGCACCCTGCTCGCCTACCGCCAGGAGCAATACGACCGAATTCCGGCGCTGCGGATGATTCGCGCCAGCGCCGAGGAGATGGAGGCGCGGGCCCGCCGGCTGATGGAGCGGGTGGCTCCGCCGCAGGGAACGCTGGCGTGGGAAATTACCGCTGGGGAATCGGTGATCGGCGGCGGCTCCGCCCCCGGATTCACCATCCCCACACGTCTGCTTGCCCT
>DATMAF010000525.1:0-2896 GCA_035560315.1 Terriglobia bacterium
GCCAGCACCTGCGCCGCAAAGGCTTCGTTCAACTCGACCAGGTCATAGCTTTCGAGCTTCCAGCCGGTCTTGCCTTCCAGTTTCCGCACCGCCGGAACCGGCCCGATGCCCATAATGGAAGGGTCCACTCCCACCTGGGTGTAATCGACAATCCGGGCGATGGGCTGCAGCCCCCATTGCTTGGCCTTGCGCCCCGAAACCAGCACCGTGGCCGCCGCGCCGTCGGTGATGCCGCTGGAATTGCCCGCGGTCACCGTTCCCGTCTTGGAGAACACCGGCGGTAGCTTCTTCATTGCTTCGATGGTGCAGCCGAAGCGGATGTGTTCGTCGTGATCGAACAGCCGCGTGCCCTTCTTTTCCTTGACCTCAACGGGGATGATCTCTTCCTTGAAAAAACCCTGGGTGGTGGCCGCTTCGGCGCGCGCCTGGCTGGATTGGCCGTAGCAGTCCTGCTCCTCGCGGCTGATCTTATAAAGGCCCGCCAGCTTCTCGGCGGTCTCGCCCATCAGCATTTTTGAGAGCGGGTCCAGAAAGCCGTCGCGGTACATGGCGTCGACCAGCGTCTGGTCGCCCATGCGGAAGCCCCAGCGGGCATTCTCGAGGAAGTAGGGCAGCCGGCTCATGGACTCCGTGCCGCCCGCCAGCACGCAATCGGCGTTGCCGCGCACGATGTCTTCATAGCCCAGCGCAATGGCCTTCAATCCGCTGGCGCAGGCCATGTTGACGGTATAGGCGGGGGAACTCTCCGGCACCCCGGCGCGATAGCTGATCTGCCGCGCCACGTTGGGCCAGCCGCCGGCCTGGCGGCCGTTGCCGAAGATGGCTTCCTCGACCTGCTCCGGCTTCACGCCGGCTCGTTCGATCGCCGCCTTGGCGGCGATGACGCCCATGTCCGCGGCGGTGAAATCGAGCAGCGATCCGCCGAATTTTCCAATCGGGGTGCGCACGGCAGAGACAATATAGACAGGTTCCACGGTAGTCTCCTGAGGCCTTAAAAACTCTATGCTAACACACCGGCACAGGCAGTCCCGTCGGGACCCTTCCGGTGGCCATGAGGATCAGGGCGCATTGCCCGGGGGATTCGCCTCCGGAATCGGCGGGTGCCCTTCGGGCAGGTTCAGCGGAGAGGCCCCGCCGGCTGCGTCGGAGGAGGACGGACCGGCCCCGGATTCTCCCATCACCTCTCCCATGGACGGATGCGGCGTCTCGGAGCGGACCGGCCGCCCGCGATCCACCCGCCAGCGGCCGCCCTCGCGGCGCAGTTCGTATTGATAGGCCATCTGCGATTGCACCTCGCCCGTCACGCGGAAGACCACCTCCGCCTGCGCCGTTTCGCCGTTCACCGTCACCTGCTGCACCTCCATGGTCATCTTGTCCAGGGCCAGGTCGGAGCGGCTGGCGAGATGATCCCGAATGGCCTGCTGCACCGCCGCCTCCTGGTTCATCAACTGTTGACAGCCCGCCAGAAGGAACAAGACCGCTCCGAGCGTTGCAATCCTCCCTCTCTGATTGCGATTCATGATGGCTCCTTTTCGCGCTCCGGCCAAGCTCCATTATACGCGCTTGGAAGTCCCGCACGGCCTCCTCGTTGACCCCGTTTTCGCCCTTTGCCACAATAGTCAAGCAACACAACGCACAAAGCCGGAACGCAGCATGGCGCGGAGCGATGAATCCTTCGATGTGATTGTGGTGGGGGCGGGGCACGCCGGATGCGAGGCGGCCATGGCGGCGGCGCGCATGGGGATGCGCACGGCGCTGTGCACCATGAACCTCGACCTGATCGCGCAGATGTCCTGCAACCCGGCCGTGGGCGGCATCGCCAAGGGCCACCTGGTGCGCGAGATCGACGCGCTGGGCGGCGTCATGGGCGAGGTCATTGACGCCACCGGCATCCAGTTTCGCCTGCTCAACACCTCGCGCGGGCCGGCGGTCTGGTCGCCGCGCGCGCAGGCCGACAAGAAGCTCTATCGCATCAAGATGCGCCAAGTGCTCGAATCCGAGCCGAACCTCAAAATCAAGCAGGCCGAGGTGGTGGACCTGCTGGTGGAGAAGATGCCGGGAGGCAGAAGAGCGGACTCCGAAGAAGGCGGCAAGGGATCGGTTCGCGGCGTGAAGCTGCGCGACGGGAGAATGATCCGCTCGGAAACAGTCATCGTCACGACGGGCACGTTTCTGAATGGCCTGATCCACTGCGGCGAGAACACCTATCCGGCGGGACGCAGCGGCGAGCCGGCCTCGGTCTACCTGGGCGAGAGCCTGAAGCGGCTGGGCTTCCGCTGCGGCCGGCTGAAGACCGGTACCCCGCCGCGCCTGGATGCGCGCACCATTGATTGGAGCAAATTCGAGGAGCAGCCCGGCGACCCGGTTCCAACCCCGTTCTCCTTTCGCACCCGCCAGATCACCCAGCCGCAGGTCTGCTGCCACATCGCCTACACCACGGCGGAGACGCACCGCATTTTGCGCGAGAACTTGCATCGCTCCCCGCTCTACAGCGGCCAGATTCGGGGCATTGGGCCGCGCTATTGTCCCTCGATCGAAGACAAGATCAAAAAATTCCCCGACAAGTCGAAGCACCAGATTTTCCTGGAGCCGGAGGGTCTCGACACCAACGAGATTTACGTCAACGGCATGTCTACCTCCATGCCCATTGACGTGCAGCAGGCCATGGTGGCCTCCATCCCCGGCCTGGAGAACGCCGAGATGATCCGGCCCGGCTACGCCATCGAGTATGACTTCGTGGACCCCACCGAGTTGTACCACTCGCTGGAAACCAAGTCCATTGCGGGGCTGTTCCTGGCCGGGCAGATCAACGGCACCACCGGCTATGAAGAGGCCGCCTGCCAGGGCATCATGGCGGGCATCAACGCCGGTTTGAAGGTCCAAGGCAAGGAGCCGG
>DATMAF010000526.1:0-2156 GCA_035560315.1 Terriglobia bacterium
GCTATCGTCTAGGGGTTAGGACGTGAGATTCTCAATCTCAAAACCCGGGTTCGATTCCCGGTAGCGCTACCATCTCATTCCCTGCCTGCAAGCCAGCCCGATCGGGTCAGCCTGCGGTACATTCCCGCGACGTGGAACGGAACCCACTCCGGAGAACGGTCCCCATCCCGGTAGACGTCCATTGCTTGAGGGAAGAACCGGCCCGGCTGCCGTCCGGGACGCACCCCGGAGTTCTTCAGACAGCCGCGCTCCGCCTCTGGTTCGAAGAAGTGGTCGATCACCACGTGGCGGAAAGGGACGGCGCGGTCAAAATCCTTGCGATAGCGCAGCGCTTGCCGCCGGACGGTGGAAGGAATCACCGTCGGCTCGAGAAATCAAGTTCCCACGACCTGCCGGGCGACCGCGGCGCCAATTCGCCGCCTCCCGGGGATTGCCCAGCAGAGTCTTCTCGGCCGACCCAAAGGTGGACGCGGGGTAGGAGCCTGGATCTCGCGGTTGATTGCAGCCTCCGGCGCCGCATTATCCGCCAACCAGCGCCCGCCCCGCTCAGAAAATCTCCGGGAAGTAGTACACCAGCACGGAGTTCAACGACATGTCGGCAACGATGACTTCCTTGTGCTGCGGGATCAGGCCCACGCCGCGGGGCTTGATCAGCGTGCTCTTCGGCCCCGAAAGG
Source organism: Terriglobia bacterium (assembly GCA_035560315.1). Classification (GTDB taxonomy): domain Bacteria; phylum Acidobacteriota; class Terriglobia; order 2-12-FULL-54-10; family 2-12-FULL-54-10; genus DATMAF01. The sequence goes on from DATMAF010000526.1 coordinate 677, forward strand.
CGGAAGCGCGGCGGCACGTCGCCGTTATCGTTGATGCTCCAGAAACCGACGAAGGTTCCCCCCGGATCGAAGGTGCCGCTTTCGCCGGGCTGCGTCACCGCGATCCAGCCGGTGGAGGGCACCACCTGCATTTGCAGGGCGCGGATGATGCCGCTCCGGGGGCCTTTGATCATGCGCAGCGGCGGGGTGTCGCCGCTGGCGGTGCGGTCGTAAATGCGGATGGCGCCGGGATTGCGATTGTTGCCTCCCGAGCCGAGAATCAGCAGATTGTGCAGCGGATCCACCGCAATCCCGCCGCCGCTGCCGGTGTTGTTCAGAATGCGCTTGGGGGCCACGTCGCCGTTCGCCTCGCGCTCAAACACCAGCACACGGCCGCCTTCGGGAACCAGGATTTCATTGTTGACCGGATCCACTTCCAAGCGGGAGGAGGAACCAAGCTGGGTCTTGGGTCCCTGAATGACGCGCTTGGGAGGCACCTCGCCGCTGGAGCCGCCCGCAAAGACCAGCACCGCATAGGCGAACGGATTGTTCACGACGAACTCGTCGTGTATGGCGTCGTACCGGATATCGTGCATGGTGCGGCTGAGCAGCGTCTTTTGTCCGGCCAGCACGCGGGTGGGGGGTGTGTTTTCCTTCGCCAGCCTGGGGAAGGACGCGATCTGCGCGTGCGCCACTCAGTTGGGGGTCATGATCTCATCCCGGCGGCTGTCGTAGGTCACCGCTCCGGGATTGCCGATGGCCAGCGCCTTCTTCTCGATCGGGGCGCTGCGGATCATCCGCAGCGGCGCCACATCTCCGCTGGCCGTGCGCGGGAACACCAGGGCGGCGTGATTGCCCATGTTCACCACCCACAGCTCATTGTGCTTCAGGTCCACGTAGACATCGGTCGGATAGGCGATATGCGTCTTGGGCCCCTTCAGGACGCGGGCGGGCGCCACATTGCCGTTGTCCGTAATCTTAAAGACCAGCACCGAACTGTCGCCGTCGTTGGCCACAAACAATTCGCCATGCTCGCTGTCCACGCGCATTCCCGCCGGCCAGTTCAAGCCCGTCCGCGGCCCCTCAATGATCCGCAGCGGGGCGGTGTCGCCGCTGGCTTTCAAGTCATAGACGGTGATGGAGGGGGGCTCGAATTTTCCGGAGTCGGTGGCCTGCACGATGGCATGGCCGTGGTTGCTCACGAACAGCAAGCCGTTCTTGTAATCCACCGCAATCCCGTGCGGGTCTTCCAATTGCGTCTTCGGCCCCACCAACTCGCGGACCGGCTTATCCTCGCCCTGCGCCAGCTTGGGATAAACCACCACGGCGTTGTCGTGCTGCACGGTCAGGTAGATCTCCTGGGTATTCTCATCGGCGGAAATCCCGTAGGTGCCGTGCGGAGTGTATAGCTCCCGCTTCGGCCGCATCACGCCTTCGGCGTTCCACGGAAAGACCGTCAGGGTGTCGATGGTGTCATTGGTAACCGAGTAGATGTCGCCGG
>DATMAF010000527.1:0-5934 GCA_035560315.1 Terriglobia bacterium
GGTTCCCAGCAGCGGCATCGTGGAACATTTCGCTCATCGCCTGCGGGGAGTCCTCATTCCAGATGGAAGACAAAAATGGAGTAGCCGATTTTTGCCACCAGCTTGCTTAGGGGCAGCCGCTGCCGGTAATCGCACTCCGGCTTCCATGGCGGGCCGGGGTAGATCATGGCGGAAACCGCCACCCAGCCGTGCAGCGTCTCGGTGCAGCTCGACAAGCCGCGGTATTTTTCCTTCAGGTAGTAGGCGGGATCCGCGGAACCGAAGTAGTGCAGCTGAATCTCCGGGAGGTTGCGTTCGCGGACGAACGCGGCCAGCCGTTTCAGGTCCTGACCCCAATCCACATTCGAATCGGTGACGTAGCGCCAGCCGCCGTCCGGGCCTCCGACAAGTTCGTTGAAGTAGGCCAGGTAGGAAGGATGCGTGCGAACCACGCTCGCCGCCTGCCAGGCGAGCAACCCGCCGAGCAGAAGGAAAACCGCCCCGCGGGCTCCGGACGCTTTGAACCGCCAGAGGCGTATCTGCGCGATCTCCTTGGCGACCAGCACGTAGAGGAAGGGAAATACCGGCAGCAGATGGCGAACCCCGATGTTGAGGTTGGAGCGCAAGGCCAGCGCCCAGTAAAAAGCAATCACCAGCAGAAACGAGCATTCCGTGAAGTGTGCTTGCGCCCACTGCCGCCGGGACGGGCGCGGTGCGGCAGCCGGGGCCGCCGGACGGCGAAGGCGCAGGAGCGCGAATCCCATCGCCAGAAGCGTCAACAGGTGAAAAGCCAGAGGTTCTTTTGCAAGATAGACAAAAGGGAAATAGAGCGCCGAGCCGCTCGTGCGGACTCTTCCCCAGAAAAACGGATTGTTGCCTCTTTCGGAACGTTCGAGTGTGGCGACCAGGCCCAGCAGGTAGCCGGCCCACGGCCGCAGCGGGGTTTGTTCCACCATCCAACTGATCGCCCGCCGGGTGGCCGGAGAGGCGTCGTTCGATGACAGGACAAATGCGGTGTCCTGCCGTTGCCGTTCCAGCGGATAGCGCAGCATATGGTGCGCATAGACCACATAAACCAGTAGGAATGCGATGGCGAAGACGCCGGCGGTCTGCGGCAGGAGGCGCAGGAAGGCGTTCCGGAAAGCCGGCGGGCGAACCGCCACGAAGCAGCCGCCGGCGCGGCGGCGGAAACGAAAGAAAGGGTCAGCGGGGGTGGCTTCGTGCAGCGTTGCCCAGAAAGCGGCCATCAGCAGCGCCAACGGCAGCAGCGCCACGGTGGAAAACTTCGTCAGCAGGGCAAAGCCCATCGCCAGACCCGCCAGCAGCACGTTGCGCGGGCCGGGATTCTGGAGAAAATGCAAGAAGGCAACGACCCCGACAAAAAAGCCCGCGGCAGCTCCGACGTCGGTCGCCACCAGCCGTCCATGCGCCAGGAAGGTGGGAGAGAAGACAAAAAAACCGAGAGCCAGCAACGCCGCTGCGCCGCCAAAGCGCTTCTGCGTCCACCGGAACAGGACCCAGCCGAGAAGCAGCGTAAACAGGATCATCGGCGCTTTTGTGAGGCGCGTCACCATATCCGGATCCTGGCCGGAGCGATACAGCAACAGCAGGCCGAAGTCCCATTGCCCGTAGGGATCCTGGGTCCAACTGGGATGATTCCAGTCCACCGAAAGATTGAGAAAGAGCAGCGGGAGGGCACCCAAATCCTTCATCAACGGCGGATGTTCGGGATTCAATCGAAAATCGGACTTGCGCAAATAGGCGTAACCGGCGCCGATATGCGGCGCTTCGTCCATGGTGATGGTATCGTTCCAGGCGCTGGAAACCATCAGCGCGCCCATGAGACACAGCAAGGCGCCGGCGGCGAGGCGGACCACCAGCGGATTTTTCCCGCTGGCGTTCTGACCGGCTTCTGGCGACGCGGACAAGACCAATGGCCGCTCCCGAGGGATCATCTCCGGCAATCGTATTTGCGGGGCCACCGCGCTCCCGCTGCGGGCAGCGTCACTGCGCATCGAGGGAAGTACGGTCGGGAGATTTCAACCGGCCTTTCCGCGCTCCCGTTCTGCAACCATGCGATCCAGCCGCTCTCCGAGAATGGCCACTTGCTGCGCCAGAGCGCGGCTGCGCTCGTTGAGTTTGGAGACCCAGGCGTACAACTGGATCACCAACAGCGTGAGTCCGAAGATCACCAGCAGAAACAGCGCCGAGGGAGGATAGGGGATTCCCAGCAGCGTGGCGATCCGGAACAGGTACGGGAAGCCGACCGAAGACGCCAGCAGCAACCCCACGGAGATGCTAACCCACAGGACCGCAAAATGCTCCGTGATCTTCCGCATCCGCACCAGCCCCAGCACCAGCGCGAAAATCAGCAACGTGAGAAGAAAGACGAAGGTTTGGCCGTGTTCTGTCACATCGCCTCCTCGCGGGACGGGCCAGGCTCCCGCTTTCGCAGCAGACTCATCAGGATGGCCAGAGGCGTCTTAATCATATAGGAGAATGCCGCCATCCAGCCGATGCTGGATGCGCCCGCCGCCCGTCCCCGCATATTCACGGAAACCTCCGAGATGCGCAGGCCGGCCCGGTGCAGCAGGAGAATTGCCTCCACCTCCGGATAGTCCTCCGGGTAGTGCTGCGCCAGCACCGCGATGGCGCGTCGATTCCAGATCCGAAAACCGGAGGTGGCGTCGGTAATCGGAGTCCGGCAGAGCGCCGACAGCAGCCGGGAAAAGAACCGAATGCCCACGCGCCGGGCCGCCGTTGATTGATAGCCAGCCGTCGCCAGGAATCGCGATCCAACCACCATGTCGCTGCCGCTGCGGTCCAGCGCAGCCAGCAATCCGGCAATGTCCTCCGGCCGGTGCTGGCCGTCGCCATCCATCTGAATGGCGAAGTCGTAGTGCTCCTGCCAGGCCACCATCAGCCCGGCCTGGACGGCCCCTCCGACTCCCAGATTGCAGGGCAAGGCCAGCAACCGAACCGGGTGTTGCAAGGCCACCTCCGAGGTTCGGTCGGTGGAACCATCATTCACGACCAGCACCTCCAGTTGCGGATAGAGCTGGCGCAGACGGCGGAGCAGGCCCGGCAGGTTCTGCTCCTCGTTGTAGGCCGGGATGATGACCAACCCGCGCCGCGCACCGTTGGTTTCCATAAGCCCGCTCTCCCTGGAACAACTGCTCCTCAACCACCACCGGAAGCTTCAGGCGGAGTATACACCCGTTGCCGGTCTGCCGCGGGTGGCAGGAAACGGCTCTCATTCCGGACGGCTCGGCAGCTTGGCCGAGGCAGCGGCAGGCACAACCGGGCAGCTGGTGAATTGATCGGCGGCGCTTCGAAATTGCACACAGGCTTGGCGGTCCACCAGCAGGCCAAAGCGGGCCAGGGGAGCATATACGTCGTCCGCCAGGGGGGCAGCCGCCAGGCTGCGCACTGGACCCCGGTGCTGGGAAAGAATCACACGCGCTTGCCGCACCAGTTCCGTCTCGGTTTCCGGCATCATGCCGCTGAGCCGAACGGCGCGGGCGCTCTCCGGCAGGAACGGCACCAGGTAGGCCATCGGCTCATTTCCCACCAAAAGGAATAATGTTTCTGGCGCCCGCATTTCGGGAGCCAGTTCCACGCCGTACCAATCGGCGCCATATTCCAAACGCCAGCCCGCCACGTCGATGCGGGTCCACAGGATGCAAAAGCCCGCCAGGAAAACAAATGCCGCAACCTTCGCCGCTCGGCTCGCCAGCAGCCAGTCCAGCAGCAGCCACAACAGAAGGCCAGCAAGCAGGCCAACCGGAACCAAATAGCGCTGGATGGCAAACAGCTTGATCCACAGAAGGTAGGAGAAGAGGGAAAAGGTCAGCAGCAGCCACCAGTGGGAAGCTGGAGCGGGGAACTTGGCATGGCCGGATTCGCCGCGCTGCCACCGCCCTACGACCCATTGTCCCAGCAGCGCAGCGGCGACAACTGCGAGCAGCACGCAGAGCACGGCGTAGCGAGCGTCGCGGAAGGGGTCTTCACTGGAGGGCGCCAGTCCGGCGAACCACCGGAAAGGAAACTGAATTGCTTCCGCCGCGGACTGGGGCGGGAAACGCATGTCGCGGAAGTTGTTTGGTTCCGCCCACGGAGAGCGAAAATAACGGTTCCAGTAAGGGAAAAACGGATTGCCGTAGGCCGTCCAAAGCGACCAACTCCAGAATCCCCCGGTCAGCAGGAATCCCCCCACTCCCCCGAGCGTGAAATAGAGAAAACGCCGTCCGCTCATCGCCAGGAGGCGCCACAGCGCCAGCAAGGTCATGCCCATGCCGGCGGAATAGACGAAGAAGACCCACTTCAGTCCCGAGGCGGCTCCCAACAAAAGGCCGGCGACGGCGTAGGCGCGGTCCCGGACCGTCTCCGTCCGGCGGGAGGAGCAGGCCCAGCACAGCAGGCAGAGGCTGCCGAGCACCGGCACGCTCAGCAGGTTATCGACATCCGTGGAGCCGATGAACTGCAAGAAAAAAGGATCGCTGCATCCGACCGCGCCGCAAAGCGCCGCCAGAGGTTGGCGCCACCGCCCGCCATCGGCCGGCAGCACCATCCGGCTCAGCAGATAAACGAGGGCGAAGTTCAGACCCACCCAGGATCCGAAAATTCCTCCGGCCACCACCGGCGGCGCGTGATTGATGAGCCAGTAATGGGGCAGGTATACGAGAGGGTTCAGCCAGGTTTGCTGTCCCGCCGGCTGGATGTGGTAGGCAACGCGGTCGTGGAGCCAGGCATACACGCCGTAATAGTGGTAGTTCTTCTGATCCCATCCCACATCTTTTCCGATCAGAATTGCCCAGACGGTTGTAAAAAGGATGCCGGCGAGAGCAGCCACCAGAATCTCCGTCGGTCCCGGATCGGGTTTTGGCTGGCGGGACAAGGATGGGTCACTGCCTCCGTGGTTGCTGGCCGGTCGCATTTCTTATGCCGCCGGGAAGCGGGCATCCTTTCGCACACGCTCGATTTGCTGGAGGTGGCGCTGATCGTGGCTGGCGATCAGTTCCAAGGTGCCATACAGGTCCTGATAGCCGAGGACGGGGTGCAGCCAGTGATATTGCGAGAGCTCCCGCTCCTTCGCGCGTTCCAGCAAGCGCAGCGTCTCCTGGCGGACTTCCGAGAGCAGGGTCAGCACCTCGGCGGTTTTCTTGCCCGGCGCGGGTTCGGTTTGCGGCGCCGCCGTTGCCTTCACGATGGGATTGGCGATCACAAAGGAGATGAGCGCCTGGGGCGTGAACCGCGCCAGGAAGGAAAACGGGCGGATCATTTGAAATCCAAATCGCGCGACGCCTCGCGGCACGCCCTTGAGGGTGAGCGGAAGCCGATCGTATTCCACCTTCAAAACCTGTCGCGGGCCGGAGCGGTCGAACATGTCCCGGACGATTTCCATCAAGCCTCGTTCCACCAGGGCAAGGTGCTGGCCGATCTGGCCAATGGACCAGGCTCCCGCCGCCGGCTGAAAGTCGGCCTGGGCCTGCGTCAGCGTCTGGAGGACACCAATGATCCGGCCGCGCTGCTCCTGGATCCGGACGATGCCTTCCTGCAATTTCGTTTGGTCAGTCATTGCGGCGACTCCCCGCCCCTCCCTTCTCCGATTAGATCATAGAACCCGCCGCCGGGCGCTTCCCTGGGGCCCCCTCATGCCAGATATCCGGCCAGTTGGTAGAGAGCCGGCAAGCCGTCCAAGTCCGCGGCCATTTCCGGCAGGGTGATGATCCTGGGAATCCGGCCGCCATACGTCCGGGAGACTTCCTCGCGGATCTGATGGTGCGATCGGCAAACCATCTCGTACCAGTCGGTCATCTCCCGGATTTGCGGCGGCGCCTCCGGAGCCACTGCGCCGGCCATCCGGGGCCAGACGCGATTCAGCACCAGGCTGCCGACGGGAAATTGCCGTTCCGAGAGTTCGGCCAGGAAGTGCCGGGCGTCGCGCAGCGCTTT
>DATMAF010000528.1:0-4278 GCA_035560315.1 Terriglobia bacterium
GGCCCGGGATACGCCGGACGGTACTGCTGCCGGGACAGGGCCAGCGCCGCCTGCTGGGCATCGGCCAAGAGGCGGTCGGGATTCATAGTGATGCCGTCGGTGGCCCGCAGGTAGCCGAGTTGGCGCGCCTCCTCGGCGCAACTGGAAACGCGCGCTTGGCTGAGTTGCAAGGACAGTTCCCGCGTTGCCGCCAGCAGGTCCTGCGGGCGCGGGTGGGCGTCCGAGAGCCGGATCAGCATCTCCGTCAGGCCGCCGCCGGCGGGCACCAGCCCGGCGGCGGCTTCCACGAGTCCCATGTAGGTTTCCGCCAGGGCCTGAACGCGGGGCGCGGCCAGCGCCATCTCGCAGCCGCCTCCCAGCGTTTGGTGGAAGACCGCCACAACGACGGGGTGGAGCGAGTACTTGATGGCCTGATTCATTTGCTGGAAGCGCCGTACCAGCCGGTCCAGTTCCTCCCATCGCTCCTCGTGCGCCAGGCGCAACACCACGCGCAGGTCGGCTCCGGCACAGAAGCGGTTGCCTTGATTGCCGATGACGAGCGCGTCAAAGTGGTGCGGCAGTTCCGCCAAGCCGCTCTCGACCATCGCGACCGCGGCTTCGTCCAGCACGTTCTGCTGGCTATGGAACTCGACGCAGAGAACGCCATCGCCCAGGTCGCGGAGGCTGGCCGACTCATTCTGCCGCACCACGGGAGGCGTGCGGGGGCCGTTTCGCAGCAGAAGGATGCCGGGCGGGAACTGGGCCGGCGCGAAGGACTGGCGGGAGAAGTCGTAATAATGGAGCGCTCCCTGCGGCGCCTCGTAGAAACACGCCGAACCGGCCCGGCGCATGGCGGTCAAGTTGGCGGGAAGGGCCATGCCCGCGGCTTCCATGCGGCGCACAGAATCCTTCACCCCCACGACGTCCCACAGCTCAAACGGACCGAGTTGCCAGCCATAGCCCCAGCGCATGGCGCGGTCAATCGGGACCACCGTATCCGCAATCTCCGGGATGCGGTTGGCGCAATACAAGAACAAGTGGCTCAGGAACTGCCACAGGAAGCGCCCGGCCGTTTCCTGGCTCTGCAACAGGAGCGGCAACCGCTCGGTCCAGCCGCCGGCCTTTCTGGCCGCGTCCGGCCAGGCCGTTGCAGGAGCTTGCGCAGGACGGTAGTCCAGCGTTTTCAAATCGAGAACCAGGAGTTCGCTCCCCGGACCCTTCGGCGGACGCCGGTAAAAGCCGCCGCCGGACTTGTTGCCGAGCAGGCCGCGGGCCAGCATGGTCTCGATGACTGCCGGCGCGCGGAACAGGTCGCGGCGCTCATCCTTGGGGGCATGGTCGTAGACGGTTTGGAGGGCGGCGGCGAAGATGTCAAGCCCCACCAGGTCGAGCGTCCCGAACAGCGCGCTGCGCGGCCAGCCCGCCGCCTCATGCAACAGTTGATCCGTGGTTTCCACCGAAAGGCCATTTTCCAGAGCCAAGCGCAGCGCCAGGCTGCAACAAAACACGCCGATGCGGTTGGCAATAAAGTTGGGGGTGTCCTTGGCGACCACCACGCCTTTGCCCAGGCGCCGGTCCGCAAGGCCGGCGACGGCCTCGATCACTTCCGGCAGCGTCTGCGGGCCGGGGATGATTTCGAGCAGGCGCAGGTAGCGGGGTGGGTTAAAAAAATGCGTCCCCAGCCAGTGGCGCTGGAACTCTTCCGGCAGGCCGCCGGCGAGGCCGGCGATGGACAGGCCGCTGGTGTTGGTGCTGACCACCGTTCCCGGCGTGCGGAAGGGGAGCACGCGCCGCCAGAGCTCCCGCTTGATCGCCAGGTCCTCCGCCACCGCTTCGAGAATCCAGTCGGCCTCGCCAAGCCATGCCATATGATCCTCGAAATTCCCAACGTGAATGAACTCCGCCTTCTCCGGCGTGAAAAAAGCTGCCGGCTTGCCGCGCTTCGCCGCTTCCAGCCCTTGCCGGGCAATGCGGTTGCGAACGGAAGGGGAATGCACGGTGAGCTGCTGGCGCTCTTCTTCCGGCAGCAATTGCGCTGGCGGAAGGTCGAGAAGGCAAACCGGGATGCCGCAATTGGCAAAGTGCGCGGCGATGCGGGCGCCCATGGTGCCGGCGCCCAGCACCGCCACCTTGCGGACATTCCATTTCGCAGCCTGCGGCATGCCCGGAATCCTTTCAGCAAAGCAGGGATGCATTATAGATTGGAACGCGGAAAACACAGCGCCGCGCGGCTCAAGGTTCCGGAGACAACGCCAGGGCCAGTTCCCGGATGCGGCGCATGTCGAGCTTGCCGGTGCCCAGATACGGCAGGGCGTCAATGCGATAGAAATGGCGCGGGTCGGGCTTCCAGAGGTTGGGCAAGCGGGAGGCGCCCAGCTTGGCCAGGCATTCCCGCAGGGATTCTTCCGGAAGCGTGTGCAAGACCACCAGGCGCTCTCCCTTCCGGGCATCCGGCACTCCGGCGACGGCAAAGACCTGTTCCTCCCTGCCGGTCAGCTCTTGCAGGGTTTCCTCGACGCGAACGTGCGGCACCATCTCGCCGGCGATCTTGCTGAAGCGGCTCAGCCGGTCCGTAATCTCCAGGAAGCCGTCTTCGTCCAGGAAGGCGATGTCGCCGGTTTCATACCAACCGTCGCGCAGCACGGCGGCGGTTTTCTCCTGGCTATTCAAGTATCCCTGCATGATGTTGGGGCCGCGCACCAGCAGCAGCCCGGGCTGGCCGACCGGCAGCGGCTCGCGGGTGTCCGGATCAACGATTCGCACGGCAAGCCCCGGGACGGGGTGTCCGATCTTGCCGCGCTTGGCGCCGACCTGGCGGAAGCCCGGGGCGCGGTAATCGCCGGTGTTGGCGGCCACCACCGGCGCGCACTCGGTGCAGCCATAACCCTCCAGCACCTTCAGCCCGAAGCGATCCTCGAAGCGGCGCGCAATGCGTTCGGGCAGCTTTTCCGCGCCCGTCAAGACAAAGCGCAAGCTGCCGAACTCCTCCGGCGCGCAGCGGCGGATGTAGGATTGCAGGAACGTGGGCGTGGCCACCAGCAGCGTGATGGCGTACTCCCGCACCAGGCTCCCGATCGCCTGGGCTTCCAGCGGGTTGGGGTGGTAAATCACTCCAATGCCGGCCAGCGGCGGCAGCCACAAGCCGACCGTGAAGCCCATGGAGTGAAAAAAGGGCAGCACCCCCAGCAGCCGGTCGCGGGGATACAACAGCACGATCTGGCGGGTTTGCTCGATGTTGGCGGCAATGTTGAAGTGAGACAGCACCACTCCTTTGGGGTGGCCGGTGCTGCCGCTGGAAAAAATGACGGTGGCGACATCGTCGAGCCGGGCGGGGCGCTGGCGGCCCAGCGCCCGCTCCATCCTCCCGGCCGGCAACAGGGATAACCCCAGGGCGCGGAGCTTCTCCCAAGGCCTCGGCCGGGCGGCCAGATCTTCGAGCAGCAGGGTCTGGCCCGGCGTCTCAAGACGCACCTTTTCCAGAAAGGCGCGGGAAGTGACAACCGTTTGCAAGCCGGCCTGTGCGGCGCAGGAAGCCAGCATTTCGTTTGAGGCGGTGTAGTTCAGGTTGACCGGAACCTTGCCCAGCAGCATGGCGGCGAAGTTCACCAGCGCCCCGCCCACCGAAGGGGGCAGAAGAATTCCCACCCGATCCTGGCCGCGCCAGGCGGGCCGGAGCCGCTGCGCCAGAAACAAGGTCTTCAGCAGCGCCGCCCCGCTGCGCAGGCGGGGAACCCGGGCGTCCGCCATGACGAACCGCAGCGGGTGGCGGCGCATGGCGCGCAGCCAAGCGCGGTGCAGCGGCAGCAGCCAGGCGCGGTGCAGTTGGTAGGCTTCGCTGTGCAACTCCTGAATCGCCTGGCGAACCGTGAGGGCGGTGGCCGAAGGCGGCAGCGGCCGGCCGTAGCTGACCGTGACGGGATAGGGATTCCGCCGCGGCCACTTCCAGAGGAACTTGCCCTGCTCGGAGCTGAAGAGGCTGCCCCACACGTTGTCGATCAGCACGGGAAGGATGGGCGCCTCCACGCCTTTCATGATGCGCTCGAAGCCGCGGCGGAAGGGGAGCATCCGGCCGATGCGCGTGATCTGGCCCTCCGCGAAAACGCACACCAGTTCGCCGGCCCGGATGGCGTCGCCCGCCGCGCGCAGGGTCTGGAGCAGTTCGCGGGGCCGCTGCCTGGAAGAGACCGGGATGACGCGCAGCATCCGCGCAAAGGGCTTGAGGAACTGCTGTTCGTACCATTCCTGATCCATCAGGAAGCGGATGTGCCGGTCCGTGGAGGCCAGCAGCAGCAGCGCATC
>DATMAF010000529.1:0-2460 GCA_035560315.1 Terriglobia bacterium
GGGCTGAAGCGCTTGTCGGCGGCAATGCCTCCTGGGCGGCGGCGAGACGGGCACTCATGCATCCCGCAAGCGCAAAACCTATCCAGAGAGCAACGCCCTGCCGGAACGCTGGCCCGCGTCCGCAAAACACCCCGGTGGCAAACTGGCAGGAACGCATCCGCATCCCCCGGCGGCGTATCGACAAACCCGGAACCGCCTGACCGGGTTATACACTAGCCGGCAGCGCATGGTCAAGGAAATAAACGGCTTGTAGCCCAATGGCGGTATCCGGGGGGCCAATCTGCCAGCCTCCGATTTTTGCTGCGCCCGCGATGGCAAATTTCCTAGAATGGCTGCCATGAGCGCACAGATCAAGTTCGGAACCTCGGGCTGGCGGGCCGTCATTGCCGAGGAGTTCACCTTTGCGAATATCGAGCGGGCCGTGGACGGCATTGCGCACTACGTGCGCGTTTCTGCGGCCCAGCCCCCCGCGCATGCCCCCGTGCTGTTGGTCGGCTACGATCCCCGGTTCCTCTCCGACCTGTTTGCCGCTCGTGCCGCCGAGCGGCTGGCGCAACACGGCATTGCGGCTCTGCTGTCGCAGGCCGCCGTACCCACCCCTGCTCTGGCGTACGAGATCCGGCGGCGGAAGACGGATGGCGGGATCAACTTCACCGCCTCCCATAATCCGGCGGAGTACAACGGGATCAAGTTTTCCACGCCCAACGGGGCCCCGGCGCTGCCGGAAGTGACGAGCCAGATAGAGGCTCTCATTGCCGCTCCCCCCGCCGAGTCCCTGCCCGCCCAGCCGGCGCGCCTGGAGCGCGTGGACTTGCGGCCTGCCTACCTCGAGGAACTGGCGCGCCTGGTGAACCTGGACCGGATTCGCGCTTCGGGTTTGCGCTTGATCTATGACCCGTTGTACGGCGCCGGCATGGGGTATCTCGACCGGCTGCTGCAACAGGCCGGAATCCCTGTCGCCACCATCCACGGCTGGCGCGACGTCCTGTTCGGTGGCCATCCCCCGGAACCCGGAGAAGAGTATCTGCTTCCGCTGAAAGAAGCCCTGGCGGCAAAAGGAGCCGCCCTGGGACTTTCCACTGACGGCGATGCCGACCGCTTCGGCATTCTGGACCAGGGCGGCGAGTTCATTTCCCCGAACCACATTCTCGCGCTGCTGCTCGATTACCTGCTGGAATCGCGGCCCTGGGCCCGGGAACCAGGATGGACCGGAGGAGTGGCGCGGAGCGTTGCCACGACGCACTTCGTGGATGCCGTGGCGCAGCGCTACGGCCTTCCCGTTTACGAAACGCCGGTGGGATTCAAGTATATCGGCGAGTTGATCGAGCGCGACCGCATCATTCTGGGAGGCGAAGAAAGCGCCGGGCTGACCATCCGCGGCCACGTTCCGGAAAAGGATGGCATTCTGGCCTGTCTGCTGGTCGCCGAGATGGTCGCCAGCCGCCAGGCGCCGCTCACGGCGCAGCGTGACGAACTGTTCCGCAAGGTGGGAAGCTTTTACCCCGGCCGCTGGAATGTACCATTAACGGAACCCGTCAGGAAGAGCTTTGCAGAGCGCAGCCGCGCAGAGTATAGTTCCTTTGAAGGGCGGCGCGTGATCCAGACGCAGCGCACCGACGGCCTGAAACTGATTCTGGAGGACGGTTCCTGGGTTCTGTTCCGGCTTTCGGGAACCGAGCCGGTTTGTCGCCTCTATTGCGAAGCCTCCTCCCCATCGCAGTTGGAAGCGCTGGCGCAGGCTGCCCGGAAGTTCCTTTTCGGATGAAACCGCGTTCACCAAGCCGACCTTTTCCGGGCCGCCCAAAGAAGCTTCGCTGGCTGGCGGCGGGCGGTTTCGTTCTGCTCGCGATACTGATCAATGAAGTGGCTGGCAAGTCCGGATACGTCTCGCGGCAGGAGCAGCTCCGCCGCATTGAAGCCCTGAGCCGGGAAATCGAGCAGTTGCGGCAGCAGAACCAGAGCTTGACGCAACGAATCCATGAGCTGCGCAGCGATCCGGAGGCGATTGAAGAGATCGCGCGGGAGCAGTTGCATCTGGCGCGTCCCGGGGAAATTGTGGTGGCGCTTCCGCCAGCTGCCCCTTCGAATCCGCCTGTCGCGTCGCTCCGCTAGCGCCTTCCGAGGACCGCGGCGAGGCGGTTCTCCAGAATGCGCTCCGGACCAAACGCCGTCAGCTTCAATTCCGCCGGATCGGCGCCCGCCATGGCTTGCGCCGGAACTAAGCCCACCAGTTCGCTGCTGTGAACCGCGACCCCCAGCCGTTGCGCTTCGCGCGCGACCGCCCGGTAGGCTTGCGCCACGCTGGTCTGCCTCCAATCTGTCAGATTCATGGAGACCTGCGCTTGGCCGGGCCGGCCGTCCGCACTCCGGGACGCCAGAAGCACGCCCATGGCCTGCACGGCGGGCAGGCCGCCGCTGGAGGCGCGCACCGCCCGGGCGATCTGGCGGGCGAGGCGGAGG
>DATMAF010000530.1:0-2191 GCA_035560315.1 Terriglobia bacterium
CCGGGAACTGGTCCATGAGCCGGAGCCGCTTCTCCAGGTCCACCAGCATCGGCAAATCGCGGACCCGCCGCTGGTGGTATTTGGCGGCTTTCTCGGAGACGGTTTGCATGCGCTCGTAATAGGCCTTCGGGAAAATATGCGGGAAAATATCGATTTTCATGGGAACCTCAAGGGAAAAGGGATTGGATTTCGACAGATCGACACGGTGGATGTCACGGCGGCCTCACGGGACCGGCGAAGCCCCTCCGGAAGCCGGCGGAGCGGAGGCCATCGCCCCATACGCGCCGCGGGAAAACAGCAGCGGCCGGCCTTCGCGCATCTCGGCTTTGACCACCTCTCCCAGAATAATGCGGTGGTCGCCGCCGGGGTCCACCCGGTGAACGCGGCAGATTAGCCGCGCCAGGCAGCCCGGCAGCTCCGGCAGGTCGTAGTCGTTGAGCGCGTATTCAACGCCCGCGTAGTGATCTTCCTCGGCCCGCGCAAAGCGGTCGGAAAGCTCTTTCTGCCGCTCCTCGAGGATGTGGACGGCAAACCACCCCCGGGCCTCCACCGCCGCGGTCGTGCGGGCCCCCAGGCTCAGGCAGACCAGAATCAGCGGCGGCTGTAGCGAGACCGAGGTAAAGGAGTTGACGGTCATGCCCTGCAACTCAGAGCCGTTCTTGGTGGTCACAATCGTGACGCCCGTGGCAAAGCAACCCATGGTCTTGCGAAACACCGCCGGATCGACGGACGGCGGGACGGTTTGATTTTCCATCAATGCGCGGGCCTTTCCGCGGAAATTTTCTCGGGAGCAGCCGCTGGCCTTTCACTTCCAGCCGTATTCGCTCCACCGCCGGGTTACCAGTTCCTCGTCCTCCGGCGCGGGATGAACGGTGGGCGGGAAGCGGCCTCCCCACTCCGGCCGCGGGTCCATCATCCAGGTGCGGGTGGCGTCCACCAGGACGCGGTTCCAGAGGCCGGCTCCCAGCTTGGCCACATCGCGCTCCTCGATTGGCGTGGAGGGGTCGGCGGTGGAGCCGAAGGATCCCGGCAGGACCACGATGTCGTCCTTGCCGGCGTTCACCCGGTACGCGATGGCCCAGTCGATTTGCTCGTAGTCGCTGATGTCGATGTCGTCATCGGTAACGATCACGTGCTTGTAACGCCACGCGGCCGCCCCGGAACCCCACAGGGCGCACGCCACCTGTTTGGGATGGCCCTGGTAGCGCTTGTTGATGGCCACGCAGACATTGGTGCCGTTGGTCACCGGATGGACATGCACGTTGGCGATGCCGGGCACGCCCTGCTGCTCCAGGATGTTCCAGGCGATGGCGGCGCGCTGGATGGAAGACATCATGCTGTTCTCATTGTAGGAACCTGGCAAGGTTCCCTCCTGCGTGCCGCGCAGGATGGGGTCGTTGCGGTGGGTAATGCATTGCACTTTCATCACCGGGCGCAGGGTGGGAACGTCGCTGTTGTGGCCGGTGTACTCGCCGAAGGAACCCTCCAGCTCAAAGGTCTTCGGATCCGGATCCACGTAGCCTTCCAGGACGATCTCGGCGGCGGCGGGAACCAGCAGGTCATTTGTCTCGCAGCGAACCAGCGAAATGGGTTCGCCCCGATAGGCTCCCATCACGTCATACTCGCAGACGCCAGCGGGCATGGGGCTGCCGCTCAGAAAATCCATGATGGGATCGTAGCCGATCACGGCCGCCACGGGCATGGGCTGCCGGCGCTGGCGGTATTTGGCAAAGGTCTGCCCGCCGTGCTGGCTGGCGATGATGAGCATCGGCAGGGTGTCGCGCTGGCCGATCATTCCCCGGTAGACGCCCACGTTCATCCGGCCCGTATCCGGGTCGCGGGTCACAATAGCGGCAAAGGTGAGCAGGTAGCGGCCTCCGTCGCGGTAATGCCACTTCGGAGCGGGAAATTGTGTCAGGTCGATGTCCTGGCCCCGCAGCACGTTTTCCTTGACCGGTCCGCTGGTGACTTCCGCGAACGGGATCGTTTCGCGGTTCTTCTGGCGCACGTACTGCACCAATTCCCGGATCGGCGTGTCAGCAGGAAATCCCAGCACCATTGCCATGCGGGATTTCTTGTGCAGCAGCGCTGTCGCCACCTTGCGGCAAGGGGTGGATTGGTAGCCGGTGATGTTTTCAAACAGCAGCGCCGGGCCTTTGGTGGTAAACGAGCGGCGGGCGATGGCGCCGAT
>DATMAF010000531.1:0-4242 GCA_035560315.1 Terriglobia bacterium
AAAGAACCAATCCATCATCCTGGAGGCCAACGGCCACCATGTGCTGACGGACAGCTGGACCAGTTTGGGCGTGGTCGGAGGCTTGCTCCTGGTTCTGGCTACCGGATGGAAACCGTTTGACCCGCTGATCGCCATCGCCACCGCAGTCAACATCCTGTGGACCGGCCGGGCGCTCATCCGCCGGTCAATGAGCGGCTTGCTGGACCAGGCCGACCCGGCCTATGGCGCGACCATCCGCCAGAAGCTGGATCATCTCACGCGCGAGATGGGGATCGGCTATCACGGCGTCCGCTTCCGGGGCACCGGCATCAGCTTGTGGATTGAGCTCCACTTGTTGTTCCCCGGCGAGACGCCCCTGGCGGCCGCCCATGCCCAGGCGACGCAACTGGAGGAGCGGTTGAAGGCGGCCTTTCCCATGCCGGTGCAGGTCCTGACCCACCTGGAATCCTTTGAGGATCATGCCCGCGTTCATGCCGATCCGCACTACGAAGGACGGCCGGACGGCCCCCCTGAGGCGGCTACGCGCTGAAGGCGGGATTCAGTGGGTCAGCGCAAAGATCAGGTAGTTGATGCCGAACCGCAAGGCTTCGGTCGAAGGAGGCAGCGGGTACTGCGGCTGGTCGATCCATTCCCAGTAGTCGCCCATATCGTGGTTGGCGTTGACCACAAAGCAGAGCCGCCCCCGGTCATCGAAGTAGCCCATGAAGCGCGTGGGACCGGTTTGCTCATAGGGGGGAGAGACGTCCAGCGTGGGAATGTCGTAGAAGGTGTGAAACACGGCTTGCTCGAGCGTGAGCTGCACAAAGCCCCGCTCGGGAAAGACCTTCCGCATCTCGCGCTCAAACCAGCGAAAACTCTGCTCGTCCAGGTCATCCGCCAGCCCAAAGCCGCCGCGATTGAGATACTCGCGCAGATTCGCCGCTTCCTTCTCGGAGAGGGTCATTTCCCCGACTTCGCTGAAGTAAGCGAACGGGTATCGGAAAAGATCGTCGCTGGCAAGGTCCACAATGACATACGAGTCCCGCGTGAGGTTGATGCCGGTGGCTTCGCTGGCGATTTGCAGAATGTGCTCCTCGGCATCGGGATAATCGTGCGCCCAGCCCGGAATCCGATGGTCGCCGCGCGGCCCCCGGCCGGGGCCGTGGCTGGTGAAGCGAACCCGGGCGAAAATGAACTCGGTCCCCGGGGGCGGCTGCCGGTGATTCGCCAGGTCGGCGATGAGCCGCTCGTATTCATGGAACTGGCTCTGCGGGTAGAGCGAGTCGGCGGCCAGCAGCAACAGGGCCGCTACCAATGCCAGAGCCAGTTTCTGCCGCATGCCGCCGGCCTCCTCGGGGCGTTTTCAGCGATGCGAAGTGCACTACTTCGAATCTACGCCAGCCCCAAGGCCCTGTCAAACCAGCCCGTTCCGCACACGGCCGCTCACGGGAAGCTCTGCGCCATTCTTACGGGATGACGCTGCGGATGATGTCGTAGATCAGCCCCGTGGTCGGATTCATCAGGATGACGTTGCCGGCGATCACGACGCGCCGGTAGCCGGTCGGCAACAACGTCAGCTGGCGCTCCAGCTCCACCGGCAGGGGATGAATCTGCTTCTGCAAGCCCGGCGGCAGGGTGCCTTTCAACACCAATTGCTTCTGCAAGCCCGGCGGCAGCGTCTCGCGCTTGGCCAGCCCCGGCGGCAGGCTGCCCAGGTTGGTCCGGAAATAATCCCGAATGATGGTGATTTCCCGGCTGGTAAAGACCGGCTCGCTCGGCGGCAGTACCTCGCGCACCGTGTCGCCAACGCTCTGCCCGCCCTTCGGGGCGGACGATTTCTCGTTTCCTTTTCCTTGTGCCCAAGCCGCCTGCGCGACCAGCACGCCGGCAAGCAGCACCGCCCCGATCGGTCTGATTCTCATGTCCATAACCCCTCCCCGCTCTCACAGGATGATTCCGCGGTTCCCGGTGTTCGGAGTTCATTATCACGCCGTACGCCTGCCGGGCAAAGTCCCCAAGCAGTCACAGGCCGAAACGGCGTTGTTTCGTCTTTCTCTGCTTCAGGTCCTCGCTCTCTCTCCCGGTTCCCTCTACGGATGTACCTCTTCGGTGAACCATTCGCCGGGCAGCTCGCGTCCGAGCCTGGCCTGCCGCGCCCGCTCCAGCACGGCCGCGCCGCAGGCGGCAAATTGCAGGCTCAGGCCGATGTTGTTTGCAAAGCAGGTGATCTCTCGCGGGTTGCTTCGCCGGGGAGCCTCCCCGAGGAGCAATTCCCCGAGGTTTTTCTGCGCGCCCCAATCGATCACCCCGCCCCAGGCATTCGCTCCGCCACCGGCCAGCTCGGGAATCACGCTCGGATCGCCGCCCGTTATATAGCTCTCCGGGGCCGATTCCCGGCTGTGAACAATGACCACATCGCAACGCCGCAAGGTCTCCCGGTCAAACTCAAACGGCCGGATGGCGGTAAGAAACATGCCCGGCTGGATCCACTCCGCTCGCGCCACCGGGCCGGCTGCGTTCGTGGCGGCGACCACAATATCCGCGCCGTCGCAGGCCTCCTGCCCGCTGCCAACCGCTTCCAGCCTTGCCTTCACCTTGCCTTGCCACTCAGCGACAAACGCGTCGCGATGCCGAGGATTGGGGCTAAACACACGAACATAGCGAATCGCCCGCACGGCGCACATCGCCAACAACTGGGCGCCGGCTTGAAACCCGGAACCGAGGATCGCCAGCCGGGAGGCGTCCTGCCGCGCCAGATGCTTGGCGGCGATCCCGCCTGCCGCTCCCACCCGAAGCCGCTGCAATTCCCCATCCGGCAGGATCGCCGCCAACTCGCCCGTCTCCATGCTGAACAAGAAGACGAGCCCCACGAACCGCTTGCCAGGCGCGCGCGGATCCTTTTCCCGCCGCAGGGTGCCGGCTCGCTCGTGCCAGGTCAAAAAGTCCGAGTTCACGCGCCAGGAGGCGATCTTCTTGCGGGGATAGACCGCCGGCATGGACTTGAATTCGTACACCGCCTTGAGCGGCCCCGGCAGTGGCGCCAGCAGGTCGCGCCGCAGCGCGCTGATTGCTTCCCCCTGTGCCAGGTCGCGGTAGGCGGGCTCCAGGGCTTCGATGGCCGCCTCCATCGGCAGCAGGCTCCGGACCTCCTCGTTATTCAGCAGCAGCGCCACGCTTCACGACCTCTCCATTGGAAACGCAAATGCGCTGTTGCGATTCTACGCCGATCCTTGTCCGCCCCGCGATTTTTTGCCGGAGGCCGGCCGCGCAGAGAATCTGTGGTAGTGTGAATCGGGAGAGCAGAAGAGGAATTTTCCGGAGGCTGGACGATGCAAGGAGTAAGGGTGCTGGCGATTTCCGGCAGTTTGCGGAAGGAGTCGTTCAATCGGAAGGCGCTGCAAGTCGCCAAGCAACTGGCGGCCGCCACCGCAGCCGAGGTCGTGGAAGCGGACCTCAAGCAACTTGCCCTCCCGGTCTACGATGGCGACATCGAAGACCAGGGGATGCCGGAATCCGTGGTGCGCTTGAAGGCCCTGGTGGAGTCCGCCGACGTGCTGCTGATCGCCTCGCCGGAGTACAACCACTCCATGCCCGGCGGCCTCAAGAACGCCATCGACTGGCTCTCGCGCGGGCGCAACTCGCTGGACGGCAAAGTGGCCGCCGTCTTCGGCGTTTCCTCGGGGCCTTACGGCACCGCGCGCGGGCAGATTCAACTGAAGTACTGCCTCAGCATCCTGAACGTCCTGGTCATCCCCCAACCGCTGGTGTACATCGCCAACGGGGCGGAAGCGTTCCAGGCGGACGGCTCCTTCCAGAATCCCAAAACCGCCGAACTGCTGCGGCGTCTGGTGGAGCGCGCCATTGACACCGCCGCCCGGCTCAAGGGGTAGCGCAGCGGCAGCTTCCACCACTCACTGCTCGCCATTCACTGCCGCCGCCTCTCCCACTCCTCAACGTCTCCGGGTACAACACGGAACAGCGGATGCGCAATGACGCGCCGAACGGCCTTCCGTCTCGCAACTGCCTGCGGGTCGCGGCGTTTGAGCTTGCTCCGCAAGTGTTCCCACTCGTAGTCGAGCTGGCCTCGCGTTACGCGCAGGCGGGCGCGGGTGGGCTTCCCGAGGATTTTCGAAGCATCGAAGCGATACCCCCGCCTCCGGCTCTCCTCGTGAACCGCTTTCAGATATGTGGCAATGGCGGTGAGCGGGTCAGAACTTGCCCGGAACCGGGCAAGCTGCGGATGATGGCGATACCCTTTGGTCT
>DATMAF010000532.1:0-4915 GCA_035560315.1 Terriglobia bacterium
CCGCCATGGCCGGCTCAAGAGCCTCCAGTGCTACCAGGTGGGCCGCCAGGTGATCCTGAATCTCGGCTTTGAGACCGGCGACGCCCAGGGCATGAACATGATCGCCAAGGCCGCCGACGCCGTCGGCCGCTGGATCGAGCAGCATTATCGCGGCGCGCAGTTTCTGCTTTTTAGCGGCCTGTGCTCGGAGAAACGCGCCAGCGGCTTTGTTCTCACGCGCGGCAAGGGCAAGCGCGTCACCGCCGGGGCGCTGGTGCCGCACGATGTGCTGCGCATGTACCTGCACGTCACGGCGGAGCAGTTGTTTCAGGTCTGGCAGTCGACCGTGGTGGGGCACCTGCAGGCTGGCGCCATCGGATACAACGCCCACTACGCCAACGGCCTCGCCGCCATCTTCATTGCGACGGGGCAGGATGTCGCCAACGTAACCAACGCCGCCAGCGGGATCACCGTATTCGAGTTGCACCCCCATGGTCTATACGTCAGCGTTACCCTGCCGGCGCTCACCGTGGCGACCGTGGGCGGCGGCACCGGGTTGCCGACGCAGCGCGAAGCGCTGGAGCTGATGGGCTGCTACGGCAGCGGCAAGGCCAGAAAATTTGCCGAGATCGTGGCGGCGGCGGTGCTGGGCGGAGAAATCTCGATGGGGGCAGCCATCGCCGCCAAGGAGTTCGTCGCCGCGCACGAGCAGTACGGAAGGAACCGCCCGACATGAAAGTCGCGCTGATCACCGGCGGCAGCCGCGGCATTGGAGCGGCACTGGTGCGCGAATTCGCCGCCGCCGGCTACGCGGTGGCGTTCACCTACTGTTCCGCAGAGACGGAGGCTGCGGC
The DNA here is from genome assembly GCA_035560315.1 of Terriglobia bacterium. GTDB lineage: Bacteria > Acidobacteriota > Terriglobia > 2-12-FULL-54-10 > 2-12-FULL-54-10 > DATMAF01. The sequence goes on from DATMAF010000532.1 coordinate 834, forward strand.
GCTGTCGGCGGCCGTCGCCGCGCAGGGCGGTACGGCGCTCGCCTGGCGGGCCGATGTGCGCGACTTTGCCCGCGCGCAGGCGGTGGTCCAGCAAGCCCAGGAAACGCTCGGTCCCATTGCCGTGCTCGTCAACAATGCCGGCATCCGCCGCGACCGGGCGCTGCACAATATGGATCCGGCGCTGTGGCAGGAGGTGCTCGACACCAACCTTACCGGCATGTTCAACTACTCGCGGGCCGTCATCGGAGGAATGATCCGCAGCGGCGGCGTGATCCTGAACATGTCGAGCGTCAGCGGACTGATGGGCATCGCCGGCCAGACCAACTACAGCGCCTCCAAAGCGGGCATGATCGGGTTCACCAGGGCGCTTTCGCGCGAAGTGGCGCGCTTCGGGGTGCGCGTGAATGCGCTCGCCCCCGGGGCGATTGAGACCGAGATGACGGCCTCGATGGAGGAAGCAGCGCGGAAAAAGCTGGTCGCCAATGTGCCCCTCGGCGGCCTGGGCACGCCGCAGCAGGTGGCCCGCCTGGCCCTGTATCTGGCGAGCGAGGACGCCGCCTACATCACCGGGCAGGTGTTCACCATGGATGGCGGTTTGAGTTGACGCCATGGCGCATGTAATTTTTGGGCGCGAATACCGGCAACAGTACGACGCCATTGTCATCGGCAGCGGCATCGGCGGGCTCGTCTGCGCCAACCTGCTGGCGGAAGGCGGCATGAAGGTGCTGCTGATCGAACGGCACTCGGCGCTGGGCGGCTTCTGCTCAACCTTCCGGCGCAAAGGGTTTGTGTTCGACGCCGCCACGCACTTCTATCCGCTGCTGGGCAATCCCGCCACGCTGACCGGAAAAATCCTGCACGATCTGGGCATCGAAACCGAGTGGATCAAGATGGATCCGGTGGACCGCTTCCATCTTCCCCATCTGCCCGCCTTCGCCGTGCCGGCGGATTTCGGAGCGTATCTCGCCAAGCTGAAGGAATGGTTCCCGGCAGAGGCCGCCGCCATTGATGGCTACTTCGCCGAACTGCGCCAGGCCTATCTGTACGGCCTGCTGTACTACTTCAAGGGGGTGGACAATGATCAGGCGCGGCGGCTGGAGCGTTACACCATCGCGCAGAAGCTCGATGAGCACTTCCGCGACCCGCGCCTGAAGGCGGTGCTGATGGCCGACGCGCCGCACTGGGGATCGCTCCCGGACCGCACGTCCTACCTGTTCGACGCCATGCTGCGGCTTTCCTACTTCCTGGGCAACTATTACCCGCGCGGCGGCTCGCAGAAGTTCGCCGACGATCTGGGGCGTGGGCTGACGCGGCGCGGCGGGCAGATCGTGAAATGCACCAGCGTGGAGAAGATTCTGGTCGAGGGCGGCAAGGCGGCCGGCGTCCGCGTGCGCACGCTGGCCAAGCGCGCCCCGCAGGTGTTCGTGTTCCAAGCCCCGGTCGTGATCTCCAATGCCGACGCCATGCACACCTACCGCGATCTGCTCGGCGAAGAGCACTGCGGCCGCTGGATGCTGGACTATCTCGAATCGCAAAGGCCGACCTATCCCTGCTACCTGATGCACATCGGCCTGCGCGGCGCAAACCCGCAGGCGCTGGAAGCCGCGGAGGGATACTACTGGAGCTCCTACGATCCGGGAGACGCCATCCGCAACGTCTTTAAGATTTTTGTGCCCACCCGCTTCGATCCGGCGCTGGCCCCGCCCGGCTGCCAGATCCTCATTGTGCAGAAGCTGACGCCGCTGCGCATCGAGGAGATCACCGACTGGCAGGCGCACAAAGCCGAGATCGACCGCCGCATCCTGGAAGGCCTGCGCCGGGCGCTGCCGGGGATCGAGGAACACATTGTGGTGCGGCTGAGCGCCTCGGCGCTCACCTCGTATCATTACACCAACAACTGGCAAGGGGCGATGCTGGGCTGGGAGATGTCGCCGGAGCAACTCGGCTCGGCGCGGCTGGCGAACGCCACGCCGGTGGAACATCTTTATCTGGTAGGGCACTGGACCCAGCCCGGCGGCGGCATTACCCCGGTCATCATCTCGGCGCAGCGCGTGGCGCGGGCCATCCTGGCGGCGGGCAAGTCGCAGGCCGACCTGGCGGCGCAGTACTTCGCCTTCCATTCCGCGCTGGCGGCCCGCGGCCGTGCGCCGGTGAGTCGCCCGGCCGAGCCGGCGCGCAACCCAGGATGAGACGATGAGCCTGACGCCCGAGCAGCAGAAACTGGTGATGGACTCCGCGCTGCAATTGATGTCTTCGCGGAACCTGAACGACATCACGCTGGAACAGTTGACCCGCGCTTCGGGGGTGCCGGCGTTTGACATCATCCGCCACTATCAGTCCCGGGAGAACATCCTGGCCGCGGTGTTGGAACGGGAGTTGGAGCTGATTGCCGGCGCGGTGCCGACACCGGAATTGCGGTTTCCGAGCGAGACGATCAAGGACGAGTTGCAGGTGCTGGCCCGCGTCATGCTGCAGGAATACCGCGCGCGGCTGCAATTCCTGCACAAGTTGTTTGCCGCGGCGATTCAGGACCCCGAAGTCGGCGTGCTGTTCTATCGCAAATTCATCCAGCAGGGCAGGCTCCTGTTCGCCGAGTTTCTCAATGTGCGCAAGCAGCGCGGGGAATTGCGGCCGGATGTGGACGTGGAAGCCGCCGCCGCCATGTACATCTCGGCGCTTTCCGGCATCCTGCTGGTGGTGGAGTTCTTCGGTGGCCAGAAGGTCGAGCCGCTCGATGAGGAACGCCTGGTGCGCGAGCTGACGGACGTGTTTCTCAACGGAGTCGTCCGGAGATGAAAGTCGCTGTTGTGGGCCGCGAAGGGCCGCTGGCCAGCCAGACCCGCGAAGAGGCCGCGCGGCGCGGCCACCGGCTGGAGCCGCAGGAGCCCGACGCCGTGATCTTCCTTCCCGGCGGCGAGCACTCGTCGGTGGACCACCTGCGGCAGCTTGTCCATCGCGGCGGCTTCCGCCGGCTGGTCCTGCGCAGCCACGCCATTGCCTACGGGGCGGATCCCAAAAATCCCGGCTTCCTGACCGAGGAGCGCGTTTCTTTGCTTCCCGCGGATGCGCCGGAATCGCGCTGGCTGCTCGCCGAGAGCGTTGCCTTGCAGTTTGCCAATGCCGCTGTGGTGCGGACAGCGAGCGTGCTGGGAAGCGAGGACGACGACCTGCTGGGGAGCATGGTCGCCCGCCGCGCCGCCCTGTCCGTTGCGGGACGCGACCCGCAGGTGCAATTCCTCAGCCTGCGCGACGCGGCGCGGGCCCTGCTGGCCGCCGCGGAATCGGACGCCACAGGCATCTTCAACGCCGCCGGCGCGGGCGCGCTGCCGCTCAAGCAGGCCCTGCGCGCCGCCGGAACCCGGCGGATTGCCGTTCCACGAACGCTGCATCGAATCTTCCGGCGCAAACACAGCGTCGAGTCGCTGGAGTACAACTGGACCCTGTCCGGCCAGCGCGCGGAACTGGGGCTGGGCTTTCGTCCCGAGCAATCGACCGTGGAGGCGCTGGCCGAGTTTGTCGCCCGCAAGCCGGGCGGACGCCCGCAACGGCTCCGGCGGGAGTACGACCCCTGGGGCCTGGACACCGATTACATCCGCGCCTGGGGAGCCTGGTTCGCCTTTTTGCGCAAGGTCTACTGGAGGATCGACTGCGAGGGCATGGAGCACATTCCGGCCCAGGGGAAGGGCATTTTCGTGAGCAATCATCGCGGCTTCATGCCGCTCGACGCCGTCATGCACCTCTCGCTGGCGCTGACCGAGCGAGGGCGGATCATTCGGTTCCTCATCATCCCCTGCCTGCTCTATTTTCCCTTTCTGTCGAATTTCCTGACCAAGCTGGGCGGGGTCATCGCCAGCCAGGAGAACGCGGCGCGCCTGTTCGAGGCCGACAGCTTGGTCGGCATTTTTCCCGAAGGCATCCGCGGCACCTTTCAGCCCTACAAGATCACCTATCAGCTCCGCGATTTTGCCAAGAGCGCCTTTGCGCAACTCGCCATCCGGCACCAGGCGCCCATCATTCCCGCCGCCGTGATCGGCCACGCGGAGATCTTTCCGATCATCGGCCGGATCGATTCGACCTACCTG
>DATMAF010000533.1:0-5051 GCA_035560315.1 Terriglobia bacterium
CCGACACCGCCCGCGCCCTGCTCGACGGCACCGCCAGCATCGGGGCGCCGCCGAATGATGAAGGGCCAATTAACAACGGCACGAATACCACGCTGGTGGTGGTGGCCACCAATGCGCGGCTGAACAAGGTGAGTGCGAAGAAGCTGGCGCAACTGGCGCAGATCGGCATGGCCCGCACCATCCGCCCGGTTCACACCATGTCAGACGGCGACGTGGTGATTGCGCTATCGCTCGGAACTCAGCAGGCGGACGTGAACACGCTGGGCGTGGCCGCGGCCGATGCCGTGCAGGAAGCAATCCTGCGCGGCGTGCGGCTGGCCAGGAGCGCGGGCGGCCTTCCCGGTCTTGGCGGCGACGGCTAACTCCTCTTCCGCTGGAAGCAGTCTCGCCGCCGTTTAGGACTTGACGTAAGGCTCGTGCAGTTTGACGGGCTCCGCCTTTGGCCGCAGCCTCATGTTGAGCAGTTCGACGAACAGCGAGAAAGCCATCGCGAAATACACATAGCCCTTCGGGACATGCACCTCGAAGGCCTCCACCATCAGGGTCAGCCCGATCAGAAGCAGGAAACTAAGAGCCAGCATCTTCAGTGTGGGGTGCCGCTCCACAAACCGTCCGACGGGACCGGCAAAGGCCATCATGAGTAGCACGGCCAGGACGATGGCAGCGATCATGATGTTGATTTCCTGAACCAGCCCGACTGCGGTGATGACTGAGTCGAGCGAAAAAACTGCGTCCAGCAAAATGATCTGGATGATGACGCCGGCAAAGGAGGGCTTCACGCGGGCCGAAGAGCCTCCCTGCTCGCCCTCCAGCCTTTGATGGATTTCGTACGTGCTCTTTGCGATCAGGAACAACCCTCCGAAGAGCAGGATGAGGTCCCGGCCGGAGATCTCCTCGCCGAAAATTTCAAACAGCGGAGCCGTCAAGCCGATGACCCAGGAGATGGAAAGAAGCAAGCCGATCCGCATCAGCATAGCCAGCGCCAACCCGACAAAGCGCGCTTTCGCTTGCTCGGCCCACGACAGCTTGCCGGCCAGTATCGAGATGAAAACGACATTGTCAATGCCCAGTACAACTTCCAGCGCCAGCAGGGTTGAAAACGCGGCCCATGCCTGCGGATCGGTCATCCAGGCCATCCCAACCACCTCCCGAAATGAACTAGCTCCCAATCATAGCCACAATTCAGGGAGCCGGTAACTGTTGGCATTGGGAAAGGGGGGTGAATCAAAGAGGACCGTCAGCGATAAGCTACTGGATGGCGATGGTGGCGACGTTGCTCTCGACGCCGTTCTGGATGAGCTTCACGGGCACGGCGTCGCCGGTGGGGGCGTTAGCCGGAACGGGCACGTCCACTTGATAGAGGCCGACGAAGCCGGGCGAGAGGCCCGAGAAGCTGACGTTGCTCGCCACCACCCCGCCAATCGAAACGGAGACCGGCGTCAGAGTTCTGGAGAGCGGGTTGGCCGTGGCCGGGCTGCCGCTGGGCGGTGGATCGTTGACGGGCCCGAGGCCGCTGCAATAAATCGTGATGAACTCGCCGCGATTGGCTGGCCGGGCGTTGCGTCCGGGAACGCTGCCGGTGGCCGCCGCCAGCGTGTCGGTGTTGGAGATCAGCACCGCCCCGCGCGTGCCGTCAATGGTGAAGATGCCCGGCTGGCTGGCGTCCAACTGGATGGAGGCCGGCGCGCTGACCACGCCGCGGGCGGCCACCACGACGTCTGCAGACGCGACGTTGGTCAGCTCGGCGGGAATCTGGACGTTGAGCTGCGTCGGGCTGGCGTAGAACAGCGGCGCGTTGTAGCCGCCAATCCGGACCGAGACTCCGCCCAGCGAGGTGGGCAGCGGCACCGTCGAAGCGCAATTGCCCCCGAAGCACTGCCCGGTGCTGGCCAGGTCATTCCCAAAGATCGAGACGATGCTGCCGGGCGCCAGCGGCCGGTTGGCGGCGAAGCTTGCGCCGTTCACGATGCCGCTGCTGGCAACCACCGGGTTGGTGTTGTCCGCAAGCAGGCTTCCGACCACCTGAATGACCGCCTCGGGCAGCACCGGATTCACCGCGCGGATCGTCATCTGCACGCTGCTGGAGCCGCCGCCCCGCGACGGCACCCACTCCTTCGAATAAACGCCCGATCCCTGGTTTTGCAGGACGATGGAACCATCGCCGTTATTGAAGCTGGCCACCACGGTGCTGTTGTTGACCGGCTGGCCGCAATTGTCGGTCACCAGCGCAAGGACCGTCGAAGGCCATCCGGTCGGCAGAGCGAAGTTGTTCCCCAGGCGGGTGCTGAGGATGACCTGCTGGTTGGGCGAGCAGCCCTGCGCTACGCCTCCAAAGCCTTGCGTGATCGCGCCCGGCTCGCGGACAATCAGAGCTACCGCAATCTCGTTGAGCGTGCCGTCGCTGAAGGAAACCGTAACGGCCCCGCGATAGACGCCGGGCGCGAGCGCGCCCGGAGCCGCCTGGATGCGGATGCGAGGCCGGTCGCTGGAACTGGTCAGCGAGCCGGCCGTGGGGCTGGCGGTGAGCCAGTTGCCGCCTTCCTGCGTCCGCGTTCCCACTACGAAATTCAGCGTGCTGCCGCCGGTGGTCTGGAGCGTCACCTCCTGTGTCTGCGGAGCGCTGCCGGTGGTGGCGGTATACGCCAAGCCGGTCGGAAGCACTTGCGCGATCGGCGCGCTGCCCGGCGGCAGGATGCGCAAGATCACATTGGCGAGCTGCGGCGTGTTGCGGGCGCCGGGGGACTGAATGGACAGATACCCGCCATACGTTCCCGGAGCCAGTCCCACGGGGTCCACGGAAACCGTGATGGCTGGAGCATTGGCCAGATTGGCGGCATCGCTGCTGCCGCTAGCGGGAGTAACCCGCAGCCAGTTGCCCTGTGCGACGCTGGTCTGCACCTGCCAGTTCATGACCCCTTGGCCGGTGTTCAGAATGCGGGCGGTCTGGGAAGGAACGTAGTTGCTGCCCTGCACCGCGTAAAAGACAAAGCTGCTGGCGGAAGGCAGGATGGTAGCTGTCGGAGCCGTTACGGACAAACCAACCACCACGTATGACTCCGAACCATTACCAAGATTCATGACCGTGACAATTCCAAGGTAAAAACCCGGGGCCAGCCCCGCCGGATTCCCTGTGATCGCAATGGCGCTGGCGGCGCCCCCAGCCTGCACCGAACCAGAGGTTCTTGAGAGGGCCAGCCAGTTGCCGCCATTGAAGGTATCCACCGATGCAGACCAATTCAATGTCCCGCTGCCGCGATTGGTGACGGAAAGAATCCGTGCCGAAGGCGTGGTCCCCTGCACCGCCTCGAAGTATACGGTTTCTGTCGAGAGCGCCATCACCGGTTCTAGCGCAGCGTCCACGGTCAGGGTGATGGGAACAATGACTCTGCCATTGTTGGCTCCCGGCGAGTTAATCACAATCTGGCCCTGATAGGTGCCTGGCGCGACCCCTGAGGGATCGACGCTGATCTCATTTAAGCTCGGGGCGGAGCCGGAAAAGTCGACTGCGTAGAGCCAGCCTCCGCCTGTGAACGTGCCGCTGCCGTCCGGGGGCAGCCGCAAATCCAAATCCCAGTTCAGGAAGCCGGAGCCGGTGTTTCGTATCCGCAGGAACTGCGAGGGCGGCGGCTCGCCATTGGCCGCCACGTGAAAGCTGAGCGATGCGGGGCTGACGCTGAGCGTCGGCGGCTGAAGCCCTGCCAGCGTGATCTTGCGGACCCTATTGTTGTGGGTATCCAGAACATGGAGATTGCCGGCCGGATCAAGCGCCAGAGCCTCGGGGGAGTTCAGATAGGCGAACTTGGCCTGCCCCCCGTCTCCGAAGAACCCGTCCTCGCCAACGCCGGTCAAGGTGTAGATGCTGTTGCCGCGGATAATGCGGACAACGGAATAAAAGCGGTCGGCAATGTAAATGTTCCCGTTGTTGCGGTCTACCGCCAGTCCCGTCGGCTGCCCCAGTGCCGCCTGGGTGGGAGGACCGCCATCACCGGAGTAACCAAACTGCTGCGGAATGCCTGCAACCCGTGTAATGATGCCGGTCGACAAATTGATGCGACGCACTATGGAATTTCCCAGATCGGAGACCAGCAGGTTGCCGTCAGCGTCAAACGCCAGGCCGGTGGGCGAGTCCATCAGGGCCTGCAAGGCCGGGCCGCCGTCGCCGGAGTAACCGGCCTGGGTGCAGATTCCCGCTACCCGCGTAATGGTGTTGGTCAGGTCCACCTTCCGAATGCAATGATTCCCGTGGTCGGCGATGTAGACGACCCCGGAAGCATCCGAAAGCACTCCCCGCGGGGAGTTCAGATGGGCCTGGGTGGAAGAAATGTTGTCGCCGTTATAACCGAACTGATCGACCACTCCCGCAAGAAAGCGCAACTGGCCGTCCGAACTGCTCCTCCAGCTAACCGTGCTCTGGCCGGGCTCGGCGAAATAGAGATTGCCCGCCGCATCGAGAGAGATCGACTCCGGGTAAAAAACCGCGGTCGCGTTCGAAGCCGGCTCACCCGTGCCGGCCACGGTGGTGATACTTCCGTCCAGGTTGATGCGGCGAATGCGGTTATGGAAGGTATCGGCGACGTAAATCCGGCCAGTGGCATCGGAGGCCAACCCGCGTGGCGTGGAGAGCGGCGCGGTCAGGGCCGGGCCGTTGTCGAGCACATCCAGGGTGCCCGCAAAGGTGCGAATCACACCGGCCTGGTCCACGCGCCGCACAATATCCCAGCCCTCTTCGCTGATGTACAGATTACCAGCCGCATCAAAAACGATTCCGGTCGGCCCGACTACGGTCGTGGAGGTCGCCGGCACGTTCTCATCCGGGAAACCGCCTCCCGGGCCGCCGCCTGCGACGGTGGTCAGCGAACCGTCCGGATTCACGCGCACGACGCGGTTATTCCAGTAATCGGAAGCATAGAGGTTCCCCGCGGCGTCAACCGCCAGTCCGCCCGAGTCGCTGAGACCGTTGGGCGAAGGGGGAACTACCGTGGTGATGGTGCCGTTCACGCTCACGCGGCGGATCAGCCCGTAGTAGTTGACCGGATCGCTGTCGGAGATAT
>DATMAF010000534.1:0-2593 GCA_035560315.1 Terriglobia bacterium
CTTTTCCCGCCTGTCCGGTTCGGTGCGCCGCAAACAAAAAAGCGGAAGCGAACGATGACGATTCGCTTCCGCCTGTTGCTCTGCCGGAAACCCAGCCCGGCATCCGGCCTAAGGAATGCTGGCCCGGCCGATGGTGCTGGCGTCGGTGCCGAACCAGATGCTGCGGGTTTTCGGGTCAAACACCATGTGCCGCACCGCGCCGCCGGTGCTGGGGATTTCGGTCACGCTGAACATTTTCTCGCTCTTGGGGTCGAAGCCCACAAAACGGTTGGGCTTGACGCCGGTTTCCACAAACCACAGCCGGCCCTTGTCGTCGGCGGCCAGCGCATAGGGCTGGGAACGCTCGCGGGCGGGCGCCTCGTATTCCGTAACATGGCCCGTCTTGGGGTCGAGCCGCCCCAGATAACCGCGGGCGTAGTCGGTGTACCAGATGTAACCGTCGGGCGTCCGGGCGATGCGCCGGTCGCGCGTCTTCGGATCGGGCAGCGTATAGTTGCGAACCTCCATGGAGTTCGGCTCCATCTGCCCGATGCGGTTGGTGCCGAACTGGTTGAACCAGGGTGAGCCGTCCGGCGCCACCAGGATTCCATAGGGCCGGGCGCCATCAACATTCATCTTCACGAGCCGAATCTCGCCGGTCTTGGTGTCCAGCTTGCCCACAAAGTTGGCTTGCTGCGCCGTGAACCAGATGTTGTCTTTGTCGTCCAGCACCAGCGTGTGGGGGTCGCGCACGGCGGGGTCGGGCATGGAATACTTTTTGATTTCGCCGGTCTTGGGATCCAGCCGCCCGATGTAGCCGACCCGGTTTCCCGCGAACCAGACGTAGCCTTGCCGGTCAATGATCTGGTTGTGCGGACCGACGCCATCCCCCAGTTCATACCGCTTGAATTGTTCCGTGACCGGGTCGAAGTGGCCGACATAGTGCCCCTGCTGGCCCACAAAGTAGATGGTGCCGTCGGCCGCCACCGCCGGGTCGCGGGGGCGCGTTCCTTTCCACGGCACGGGCCATTCTTTGATGGGAATGGTCACATTATCCGGCGGCAGGGGCGGGAGCGGATCGGCCGCGACCGGGCTGCCCGCAAAGTGGGTGGCCAGATAGTCGGTTGCCGTGGCCACTTCCTCGGGCGTCAGTTCCGCGCTGAACGATGTCACCATCATCCGAACGACTTCCGCCCAGCCCTCTCGCGAATTCCTCATTTCCGTAACGCGATTGAGGTTGTGGCAGGAGGAACATTTTTCCGCCACCACCTCCCGGCCGGGACCGGCGGGCAATTCCGCCGGGTTACCTGCTGGCCGGCCCTGGCCCTGCGCTTGGGGCGCATGCCAGAACAGCGCGACCGCCAGCAGAAACATTCCAACTGAAAATTCCAACGGTTTGCACACACTCCTCATCTTGCCTCCTGATAAGACCAGCCGCCCCCCCGAAGCTTGCTGGGGATTATACGGCAGAAGACTGCCGCCGGTTTCGGCGTTCTTCTTCAACGATGGCGGCACGAAGGCGCTCAGCGTTTGCGCTTCCGGGCGCGAACGATCTCGACCGAGCAGGGCGCATGGTGAGCGACGTAGTCGGATACGCTGCCCAGCAGAAGGCGCGCCAGCCCCCGGCGCCCGTGCGAGCCGACGACGATCAGATCGGCCCGCCATTGGGTTGCCACCTCCACCACCAGAGAACGGGGCGATCCGGTCCGCACGGCGGCTTCGGCCTGGAATCCAGCCGCGCGCAGGCGCGCCGCCGCCCCCGCCGCAAAGCGCCGCGCCGCCTCCAGCCGCTTGGCTTGAATATCGCGCAGGCTGACGGGATAGGGCTCGGTCAGCTCCGGATAATAGGGTACGTCGAGCGGCTCCACCACGTGCAGCACGCGCACCACGCAGGTGGCCGGGCTGCGTTCGGCCGCCAACATCTCCAGGGCGGCGGCCGAAAATCGGGAATCGTCAATGGCAAGCAGAATTCGCATCTTTCGCTTCTTCATGGGCCTTCGGCCTCCTCATGGATGACTGCCAAGATACCGCTTTTCCCTCGTCTCACAAAAGGAAAAGAGACCCGTTCCTGGTCCGCTCCGGCCCATCGGCTGCGGCGAGGGGTTCGGGAGCAGCGACGGAACCACCCTCTTTTGCATCCCGCCGCCGATATGGATAATCCTATAACTACAGAGCGGCAAGGTTCGAAAGAGGCAAACCGCGCCCGGCGCGCTGGGATGTTGGCGAACCGATATCGCCGGTCGCCGGGGGCTTCGGCCGGGAGGTTTCCATGGAGCGCAATGCGGAATTGAATTTCGTGATGCAGCAAGGGTTTCGCGACGTGGCGCCCAGCGGCTGCGGCTTGCAGTTCTCCGCGCTGATGTGGCAGCCGCGCCTGACCGCGGTGTTGGTTGCCATCGGGCTGCTCTGGCAGCTCGCTCCGCTGTTTCTGGCGCTTTCGGCCATCAATTGGTGGAATGCCTTGGTTCCGAAGCGGAACGTCTTTGATTTTCTCTATAACACCTTGGTCGCCTCGCCGCCGACGCGCCCGCGCCTGGGTCCGGCGCCTCCGCCCCGGCGGTTTTCTCAAGGCATGGCCGCCAGCTTCATGCTCGGCATCGGCGTTTCCCTGCTG
>DATMAF010000535.1:0-4872 GCA_035560315.1 Terriglobia bacterium
CGGCATCCTGCTCGGTGAACAGCGTCTGGCGCTGGAGGTTGGACTCCTCCACGAAGTCGCGGTCAATGATGACCAGTTCCCCCACTCCGGCCCGCGCCAGCAGCGATGCCTGCGGGGTGCCCAAAGCGCCGCAGCCTACGATGACCACCCGCGCCGCCAGAAGCTTCTCCTGTCCCGCCGGGCCGATCCGGGAAAACAGGATTTGCCGGGAGTACCGCCGCTGATCTTCCGGATGCATGATTTCATTATAGGACGGCGGGGGGCGGGCCGGCTCAATCGCCCGGCACCGGCGCTGGCTCCGGCTCCATGGGAAGCGGTGGTTCCACGCTGCCCGACAGGTAGTGTTCGCACACCCGCCGGCCAAACTTGTAAAACAAGGCGGGCGTGACGGTCCAGTCCAGCAAGGTGGAGCTGATCAGGCCGCCGGCGATGACGGTGGCGATGGGTTGCAGCAGTTCCTTGCCGGCCTCGCCGCGCGCGAACACCAGCGGCAACACGCCCAGAATGGCGGCCAGGGCGGTCATCAGCACCGGGCGGAGCCGCTCGAGCGTGCCGCGCACGATCATCGCCTCGTCGAATTTTTCCCCCTCGTAGCGCACCAGGTGGAGGTAGTGCGAGATCATCATGATGCCGTTGCGCGCCGCAATGCCACCCACCGTGATGAAGCCGATCAGCGAAGCGACCGAAAGCACGCCGCCCGAAAGATAAATGGCGATGACCCCCCCCACCAGCGCCAGCGGAATGTTGGACATGATCTGCAACGCCACCCGGGAAAAACCGAAATGGCCGTAGAGCATGAGGTAAACGCCAAGGATCGCAAACAGGGAAAGAAACACAATCAGCCGCGTGGCGTCTTCTTCGTACGCGAACTGGCCGCCGTATTCAATCCAGTAGCCGGAGGGCAGTTGTACGCCAGCCTCCACGCGCTCGCGGAGCTCGTTGACGGCGCTGCGCAGATCGCGGCCCGCGACGGCCCCCATCACCGCGATGCGGCGCTGGGCGTTTTCGCGGAGGATCTCGTTGGGACCGCTGGCGACCTGCAATTGGGCCACCTCGCGCACGGGAACCTTGCCCCCGTCGGGGGTGTCGAGCAGCACGTCGCCCATGGCCTGCAAATCGTTCCGATACGGTTCATCGAGCCGGACGACCAGGTCAAAGGTGCGCTGCCCGTCGAGAATCTGCGAAACGACGCGGCCGTTCAACGCCGTCTCCAGAACATTGGTGACTTCCGCCACCTGCAATCCGTACTGCGCCGCGCGCTGGCGGTCCACCGCGATGCGAATCTCCGGCACCAGGGTTTGCGACTCCACGGCCGGGTCCACCATGCCGGGCACGCCTTTCATAATGGCCAGCACCTCGGCCGCTTTCTCCCGCAGGGTGGCCAGATCGGACCCGAAAATTTTAATGGCGATCTGGGCCCGGACGCCACTTTGCATGTGGTCCAGGCGGTGCGAGATGGGCTGGCCGACCGTCACCCGCGCGCCCGGAAGGATGGACAGTTTGCTGCGAATATCGGCCATGATGGCTTCTTTCTCGCGCTGGCCCGGCACCAGCCCCACCTCGATTTCGGTGTAATAAACGCCTTCGGCGTGCTCGTCAAGCTCGGCGCGCCCGGTGCGGCGCCCGGTGGAGCGGACCCCTGGAACCTCCAGGATGCGCCGTTCGGCGAGCTGGCCGAGTTGGTCTGATTCCGAAAGGCTGATGCCGGGCTGCGCCAGCACGTTCACCGTCAGCGTCCCTTCATTGAAGGAGGGCAGAAACTCCCGCCCCAGCGGATACAGGAAGGCGACGGAAAGGATCACCAGCGAGGCGGCCCCGATCAGCACTTCCCAGGCGTTGGGCAGGGTAAAGCGCAGCAGACGCGTCTGCGCTTTCTTCAGCCAGCGCACCAGGACGGCGTCTTCGGGCTCTTCCAGAAAGGGAGCCTTGGGAAGCAGGTAATAGCAAAGCACCGGCGTCAAGGTCAGCGAAACCAGCAGCGACGCCAGCAGCGAGATGATGAACGCAATGCCGAGCGGCGCGAACAGGCGTCCTTCCACGCCGGTCAGGAAAAACAGCGGAAGAAACACCAGCACGATAATCAGGGTGGCGTAGACAATCGAATTCCGAATCTCGGCCGACGCCTTAAAAATCACCTGCAGGGGGCGCTCCGGCTCGCCCCGCAATTTGTTCTCCTTGAGCCGGCGGAAGACGTTCTCGACGTCGACGATGGCGTCATCGATGATGAGGCCAATGGCGACGGCCAGCCCTCCCAGCGTCATGGTGTTGATGTTCAGGCCAAAGGCCTTCATGAACAGGAACGTAATCAGAAAGGAGGTCGGAATGGCGGCGATGTTGATGAGGGTGGTCCGCACATTCCACAAGAAGAGGAACAGGATGATGGCCACCAGGATGGCGCCTTCCCATAGTCCTTGTTTGACGTTGTCGATGGCGCGCTCAATGAAATCCGCCTGGCGAAAGACGTGCGTGTCCATGGTGACGCCGGCGGGCAGCGCGGGCTTCAGCTCTTCGAGCGCCTGCTCCACGGCCGCCGTCAGCGGGATGGTGTTGGCGTTGGGCTGCTTGTAGATGCTCAGGATGACCGCCGGCTGGCCGTTGAACCCGGCGGTGCCCCGCTGCACCGGCGGCCCGTACTGCGTGCGCGCCAACTCCCGCACCCGGATGGGCTGCTGGTTGCGATAGGCAACCACCGTCTCGGCGATGTCCTCCAGCCGGTTGGTGCGCCCGACGTTGCGGACCAGAAATTCCCGATTGGGAGAAACCAGAATCCCGCCGGTGGTGTTCTGGTTGGAGGCCGACACCGCCGCTTCCAGTTCGTGAAACGTGATGTTGTATTCGCGGAGCTTCTCGGCGGAGGCCAGCACCTGATACTGCTTCAGGCCGCCGCCAATCACCGTGATCTGCGAAACCCCCGGAATGGCCAGCAGGCGCGGGCGAATCACCCACTCCGCGGTGGTGCGGATCTCCAGCGGCGAGACCGTGCCGGGGTTCCATTGCAGCGCCACCAGCATGATCTCGCCCATGATGGAGCTGATGGGCCCCAGGACCGGGTTGATTCCGGCCGGCAGGTGCGGGCGCGCCAGCTCCAATTTTTCCGCCACGATCTGCCGGTCGCGGTAGATGTCCGAGTCCCAGGAAAACTCCACGAACAGCAGCGAGAGCCCGACGCCGGAGGTGGAGCGGATGCGCTCCACGTTGGTGGCGCCGTTGAGAGCGTACTCCAACGGCAGCGTGACCTGCGCTTCCACCTCTTCCGGAGCTAGGCCCGGCGCTTCCGTGAAGACGGTAACGGTGGGGCGATTCAGGTCCGGGAAGATATCCACCGAGAGCTGCCGCAGCACCACATAGCCGCCGTACAGGAGCAGGAAGAGCGTCACGCTCAGGATGAACAGGCGATGCTCTAAGGAAAAGCGGATGATGCGGTTGAACATATTTGCCTTAACGGAACGGCCGGGAGCGGAGCGCCCGCTCCGCCGGTTCATCGCGGCGGGGGCCTTCTGCCCGGCGCGGCGCCGCCCTAATGCGTGTGCGGTGCGGCTGAATCATGCGGCTGCGCTTCAGAAGCCGAGGGCAGAATCTGCGTCATCGCCTCTTGCGGAAGCGGCATGGATCCCAGCAGCGCCGCACCTTTGGCAATCACGCGGTCGCCTTCGACGAGGCCAGAAACAACCTCCCACCAGCCATCCTGCCGCAACCCCATCTCCACCTTCACCGGCGTAAAGGAGCCATTGTCGCCGGCCACATAGGCCCACCGCGAAGTGCCCTCATCCACGACCGCCTCCGCGGGAATGGCCAGCACCGTGCGGGGCCGCTGAAACTCCACGCGGGCAAAGGAACCCAGGACCAGCCGGCGCCCTTCATTGGAGACATCCACCAGGACCGGCACGGTGCGGTTCACCGGGTCCAGCGTGTCGCCGATCCAGCGAATCCTCCCCGCCAGGGGGCGGCCGGCGTCGGAGGCGGGATAGACCCGCACCGCATCGCCGTCTTTCAGCCGCGTTACGTCGGCAGCCAGCACCTGCGCCCGCACCCATAGCTGGGAGAGATCGACAATCGTGAACAACTGCCGGTACTCGGCGGTGGGGTTCAGCTCTCCGGGAACAAAATCGACCGTTGTGATCTGGCCGTCGATGGGGGAAGCGACCGGCGTGCGGCGGGGGTCCCGGAATTTCATCACCGCCTGGTATTGCGCATCCTGCCTCACGATCTCGCTGTAGTCGGCGGCGGCCTGATCGAAGAGCTGCTTGGCCCAGGCCTCGTCGGCTTCGTACTCCGGATTCTTGGCCCGCAGCGCTCTGATGCGGTCGTATTCCAGGCGGGCGGCATTGCGGCGGTCCTCCGCGCGCTTCTTGGCGCCTTTGATGTCCACATCCTTTTGCTCCATGGCGCCCCGCTCCAAGGCGTTCAACTCCAGCACCACCTGGACCAGTTCCTGTCCTTTCTTGACCGCATCGCCCACGGCCAGCGGCTCCTTGGCCCACTCAATTCGTCCCCATAGCGGCGCCTGCACGACCGCGGTCAGGTCCGGCCGAGCCTCCACGGTTCCGTAAGCGGTGATGGTTTGTCCCAGCGACATCTCCCGGGCGTCGGCCAACTCCAGGCCCAGTTCTTGTTGAACCGCCGCCGGAATGACAATGCTGCCGTCCTCCTCATTGATCGTGACGGTCTCCTCGGCGGGAGCCGCGGCCGGCGGCTTCCGCAAATCCAGCACCGCCCCCAGGATGAACCGATCCATTCCCAGCACCACCACCACCAGCGCCACCAGGCCAATTGCGGCCGGACGGAGCATCTGCGCCTTTTCACCGCCCCGCAGGCGCACCTTCCACAACTGCATCGCCGTTAGGCCGATAATGAGCACGGCTACCCCCAGGT
>DATMAF010000536.1:0-6140 GCA_035560315.1 Terriglobia bacterium
CGGATACGAGCGGATGCGCTCCTCGCGGGCGCACCAGCGGCCCCGTATCCACAGCCACAGCAAATCTCCGAACCCCAGCGGGACGCTCTTGCCGCCGGGATGCCGGAATACCACTTGTCCGCGCAGCGCCAGGGCCAGGAACTTCATGAGCCGAAACCGCTGCCTGGATGTCAGGCAAAAGATCCGCGCATTGACGGTGAATCCCAGAAATCGCAGCAGCTGAACCCACAGCAGCGGAGCCTGTTCGGGCCGGAAGGGCAGCACCTCGGCGGGCCGAACGGGGGCCAGCCGGCTTAACTGCTGCGCCAAGCCCGCGGGAGCCACCACACGCAGCCGGGTTCCGTTGCCCGCCAGGCCCAGCCGCCGGAAGTCGGTGGCGGCTTCCTCCGCCGTGCCGGTGGCGAAGTAGACCACCTTGGCGGGGTATCGGAGGCTGGATTGCGAGGAAGTTTGCCGCTGGCTCATGCCGCCTCGTGAAGATATTCAAGATACCGTTGCCGGACGAGCTGCCCGGTTTCCTGGAGGCTGTAGGAGCGCAGCACGGCCGCCCGCGCTGCATCGCGAAGTCGCAGCCAATAGCCGTCATCCCGGAGCAGGCGAAGAATTGCTGCGACGGATTCCCGTGGGTCATCGCAGACCACAATATCCCGGTCGGAAACCACTTCCAGCCCGTTGGGCGCGAAGGAGTTGGTTACCACCGGGATTCCCGCCGCCATGGCCTCGATGATCTTGGTGCGAATTCCCCCTCCGCTGGTGATGGGAGCGATATAGACGCGGCTGGTGCGATAGAGTTCCCGCAGGTCTTCCACGTATCCGCGATAGTCCACCTGTTGGTCGTGCATCAGGCCCCGCAACGCATTGGAGGCCCCCTCGCCGACGACCACCAAGCGGGCGCGCGGTTCCTGCCGGCGGATGGCGGGCCATTGCAAGCGCAGAAAGTCGTGCAACGCGTCGCTGTTGGGGGTATGCGGCAGGAAGCCTACAAACAGGATTTGCAACTCGCGCGGAAGCTGCGCCGCGGGCCGGAAATACTCGCAGTCCATCAACAAGAAGGGCAACGCCTCCGCCCGCGCCTCCGGCACCAGCTCCAGGGCCCGCTGGCGCTCCGGCTCGGAGGTAACCAGCACCCAGTCAAATTCCCGCAGGACGCGGCGGTTGTGGCGGATGGCATCCAGGCTCCAGAACAGATTTTCGAGGCGGGCGCGCAGCCCCCGGACCTGCTTCCAGTTCAAGTAGTAATGCCACCACTCCTGGACGTGGGCCCGCAGGATGCGCCGGACGCGGGCTTCCGCGGCATAGTCGGCCATGCCGAGATACTCCACCTGCACCAGGTCCGGACTCTCCTGCCGCAGCAACTGGTCCACGCCGCGCCGCAGCGCATCGCTCTGCAAGTTCGAAAACAGGTAAGGGATTGGCGAAAAGGCGTCCATCCGCCGCGCCGGAGGCGCCTGAAACAAGAGCGCCTTGCGGCACAAGCGGTTCAAGCCTTCCTGGGCCTGGGCGCGAAAGGCATCGGGGCAAAAGCCGGCAAAGAGGATGTCAAAGGATTCGCGCAGCGCCTGAATGTATCCGTAGATACAGCTTCCGGCTCCGTGATGAACCGGATAGGGCGTCACGGGGGAAATGATTAAGATGCGCGGTTTCATGGGATTGGGGGAACCAAATGCAGGGCTCCATCCCCTCGCCCGGTCAGGCTGCGAAACCTTCGCAGCAGCGTATCCTGCCGCTGGCGGCTGCCCGTTTCTCTGCAATGCTTCCGGTCGTTCCGGGAGACCTGTCGTCCTCCAGCCAAAGAATCCCGCCCCCGCGCTGCAACCACAGCCCGCGGCGGGCCCAGCCCTCCGAAAAACATTATCCCACCTCCACCGAGCCGACTATAATAAAATAATTTTTGAGGCGAATTATCAAAGGAGTTCACAGGTTCGATGGCCGAAGACCTGAAGAAAAAACTGGAAGAAGAGATTCGAGCACTTGAATATGAGCTCAATCACGAGCTTCCGAAAGAAATCAAGACGGCCCGGGCCCACGGCGACCTGAGCGAAAACGCCGAATACCACGCTGCAAAGGAGCGGCAAGGGCTGGTCAATGCCCGTTTGGGGCAACTGCGGAAGCGGCTGGCGGAGATCTCGCTAGTGAACTTCAACCAGATCCCCCGAGACCGCGTGGCTTTCGGTTCCACGGTGGTGGTGCAGGACCTTGCCAAGGGAACGGAACTGCAATACAAGATTGTTTCCAGCGAGGAAGCCGATGTGGCCAACGGGAAGATATCGACTTCCTCTCCCATCGGGCGGGGCCTGATCGGAAAGCAGGTGGGGGACACGGTCACGGTGCAGACGCCCGCCGGGCCCCGCGAGTTCGAGATTCGCAAGCTGACCACCATCCACGAGGAGGCTTGAGAATCGTTCCCCGGCTGCGGTCAACGGCCCGGCCTGTCCGACGACGGAACCCATGCTCACCCGAGGCATCGGCGCAGGCGCTCAATTCCTGCTGCAACACATTGTGCGGGCGCTGTCGCTATCGCACATCCATCCCAACATGCTGACCGCCCTGGGGCTGGTGATTAACATCGTCGCGGCGGTGCTGTTTGCCAAGGGAGAGTTCTGGGCCGCCGGCTGGGTGGTGGTGGGGGCCGGCATCTTCGACATGGTGGACGGGCGCGTGGCCCGCGTCACCAACACCGTGACGCCGTTTGGGGCCTTCTTTGATTCGGTCGTGGACCGCTATTCCGACATGGCCCTCTATATGGGCCTGCTGGTTTACTATGCCCGCGCCGAGCGCTTCTTTTACGTCGTGCTGGTGGCGCTGGTGATGGCCGGCTCGGTCATGATCAGCTATGCCCGGGCCCGCGCCGAGTCGCTCATTCCCACCTGCAAAGTCGGCTTCCTGGAACGCCCCGAGCGCATCGTGCTGATTATTATCGGGGCGCTGTTTAACCGCATGGCCCCGGTGCTGTGGATTATCGCTGTGCTCTCCAATATCACCGTCATCCACCGCATCGTTTACACCTGGCAGCACACGCGCAAACCGATGGTATCCTCGTCCTGAGCGGTGCCGCGACGCCCGCCGGCGCCGGTCCCGGCTGGGGTGTCTCTGGCCGCCGGGAGGAGGGACAGCCGGCGCGGGGAAGGTGCCGCACGGGCGGGATCCGTTCCCGGCGCTCTCCGCAGCCTCGTCAACGCCACTCCAAGGAGTCGTCATGACCGAGATGCAATGGGCAATCTGGTTTTGGCTGGCGGTGGTCATTGGCGGAGCTTTCCTGGGCGGATACCTGCTGATGAAGCTCTTTCGCTACCAGATCAGGCATCTGGCGCAGAAAGTGGCGAAAAGCCCGGCGCTGGACCGCGCCACGCTGGATTGGATTGAGGAAATTTCGCACGGCATCCGGTTGGCCGTCATCGCCTTGGCCGGCTTGCTGATCATCTTTTTTTCCCTGCGCCTGATACGCCACCCCGCGGTCGCCGGCTGGGACATCACGCGGCTGCTGGAATGGCTGATGGACCGCGGCGTGCGCCTGACGCTCCTGCTGGCGGGCGCCTACGTAACCGCCAAAGTAGTCCATATGTTCCTGGGCAAGCTGGGCGTGCTGATCCGCCCCTCGGACGACAGCCCGGCGGCGCAGATGGAGCGCGACAAGCGCGCCCAGACCATCAGCGCGATCCTGAAGAATTTCGCCTCCGCGGTGATCGCCGTGGTGGCCGGCTTGATGGTGCTGCAAGAGCTGGGCGTCAACATCACCCCCATTCTCACCAGCCTGGGGGTGGTGGGCGTCGCTCTGGGCTTCGGAGCGCAGCAGTTGGTGGGGGACCTGATCGCCGGCTTCTTCCTGATTTTCGAAAACCAGATCCGCGTGGGGGATGTGGCCGTCATCAACGGCACCGGCGGGCTGGTGGAGGAGATCCGCCTCCGCACCACCGTGCTGCGCGGCCAGGACGGCACCGTCCACACCTTTCGCAACGGCTCCATCCATACCCTGGCCAACATGACCAAGGACTATTCCTACTTCCTGCTGGACCTGGGGGTGTCCTATCAGGAAGACATCGACCGCGTCTGCGCTGTGGTCCGGGAAGTGGCCGCCGGTATGCAGTCGGAAAGCCCGTTTGCGGCCTTCATCCTGGAGCCGGTGGAGATCCTGGGGGTCGAAAACTTCAGCGATACCGCGGTCATCCTCCGGCTGCGCATCAAGACCATTCCTCTCAAGCAGTGGGACGTTGGCCGCGAATTCCGCCGCCGGTTGAAATACGCCTTCGACGCCCAGGGAATCGAGCTCCCCTTCCCGCAGCGCACCGTCTACTTCGCCGAAGCCGGCAAGCCGTTTGCGGCCAGCCGCAAGACGCCCGACGGGGGAGAGAGTTCTTCGCAGCCGTCCTAGCATCGCAACGCCGTTGGTTGCCGTCCGCATCCGGGAGCGCCCGATGGAAGGTCCGCGCATCTACAACCTCTTCCCCCTGCTGGCCGGCCCCCTGCCGCGATGGCAACCGCATCTGGAACGCGCCCGCCAGATGGAGTTCACCTGGATTTTCCTCAATCCCATCCAGACCCCCGGCGCCTCCGGCAGCCTGTACTCGATCGCTGATTACTATGGCTTGCATCCCCTGCTGATCGATCCCGCCGCCGGAGCGGCTGAGCAGCAGTTGCGCGGCGTCATCCAGCAGATTCACGGGCTGGGAATGAAGATCATGATGGACCTGGTGATCAATCATACGGCCGCCGATTCTCCCCTGATTGAGGAGCACCCGGAGTGGTTTCAGCGCGACCCGGCGGGCCGGATTCTGCATCCTGGCGCGTTCCACCACGCCCAATGGGTCTCCTGGGAGGACTTGGCCGCCGTGGACAATGCCTCCAGCCGCGACCGCGAGGCCCTGTGGCGGTATTGGCTGAACGTCGTGCGCCACTACGCCGCGCTTGGCATCGACGGCTTTCGTTGCGACGCCGCTTATCAGGTTCCGCCCGAATTATGGCGATTTCTCATTGGCGCAGCGCGGCGGGAATTCCCCCACCTGCTGTTCTTTGCGGAGACCCTTGGCTGCACGCCGGAGCAGACCTTGGCGGTGGCCCGCAGCGGCTTCGATTACCTCTTCAACAGTTCCAAGTGGTGGGACTATACTGCGCCGTGGTGCCTGGAACAGCTCGGCCGAAGCGCGCCGGTGGTGCCCTCCGTCAGCTTCCCGGAAAGCCACGACACGGAGCGCCTGGCCGCCGAACTCGAAGGCGACCTCGCCGCGGTGCGGCAACGCTATGTGCTGGCCGCGCTGTTTGCTTCCGGCGTCCTGATCCCCATCGGCTTTGAATACGGCTTCCGCCGCCGCCTGCACGTCGTAAAGACACGGCCCGAAGATTGGGAAACGCCCAGTTGGGACGACACCGAATTCATCCGGCAGGTGAATGCATTCAAGGCGGGCCGCCGGCTGTGGAATGAGGACGCGCCGTGGGAGCCGCTCGATGCCGGCAGCCCGGCGGTCGCCGCCTTGGGCAAGAAATCGCGCGATGGCTCGCAGACCGCCGTCTTGTTGCTGAACAAGGACCGGCGCCGGCCGAACTCGTTCGACCTCCGGGGCGTCGAGAGCTTTCTGGGCGGTCCTGAAACGCGTTGCTGGCCGCATCCTCCCGAAACGGAGGCGCTCCCCGCCGCCGGCTACCAGGTTCTGGTTGCGGCTTGAGTTGCAGTCGTTCTGCTAGGGCGTGAGGATCTGGTGGTCGCCGGAATCCAGCGGAATCCCTTCATACAGCCGTTCCAGCAACGGCAGGCCGAAGCGTGCCAGCAGCGAGACGCCGCAGTAGAGCCGCTCTTGCAGTTTCTTTTCCGGAAAGAGGTTGTTCGTCAGCCGGGTGGCGTCGCGTTCCGCCTGATCCGTGCGTTTCTGGACCGCAGCCGCCGCCCGCCGCTCCAGATGCGATAACTGATACTGCATCTTCTGGGCGCTGTTTGCGGCGGCGTCCACCAGCGTGGGATCGAGCTGCTGCAAGCTGTTCTGGATGGCTGCTAATCCGGCATTCAGGTCCGCCGCCGTTTTCCGGAACAACCCCGCCAGGTCCGCCGGAAGGAAATGCGCCGCCATCTTTTCGCGCAGCGCCTGCCGTCCGGCGAAAACGTCCGTGAGGGTCATCCCGTACTTTTCCAGCAAACGGCTGGAGGCCGGATC
>DATMAF010000537.1:0-4207 GCA_035560315.1 Terriglobia bacterium
CGCCTCCGTTTGCTTTCTTGACCCGCCCTACGCCGCTCTGCCCGCCGCGCTGCGAACGCTGAAATGGCTCTGCGCCAGCCCGCTGCTGCGGCCGGATGGATTGATCGTCCTGGAGCACAGCCGCAAGGCTTCGGCCCCGGAAGAGATCGGCGAGTGGCGGCGCACCCGGCTGCTGGAGCAGGGCGACAGCGCCCTCAGCTTTTACCGGCGGAGATAACGCGTGTTTCTTTGTCCCCAAGATCGCACGGAACTGGTGCGGCGCGAAGCCCGCAAGAGCGTTTACTGGTCTTGCCCCGAGTGCGGCGGCAGGACCGCCACCACCGCTGCGCTGCGCCGCACTGCGCCCCGCGAGGTGGTGGATCGGCTCTGGGAGGCGGCCCGCCGCGCCGCTGAGGGGGACCGCCGCTGTCCCGCCTGCGAGCTGCCAATGAAGGCAGTCGCGCTCCCCCTCGATGGCGCCGCGCTCGATCTGGATATCTGCACCCGCTGCTACTTTGTCTGGTTTGACGCCTCGCAGTTTGAGGCCCTGCCGCCGCCGCGCCCCTCCTCCGGGCGGGAAGCGGAGAAGCTGCCCCTGGAAGCCCGACTGGCCCTGGCCAAAATGGAAGTGGAGCAACTCGACACCCGCCCGGACTTCACGCTGCCGCCCTCCGAGCCGCCGCCGGAGGGATGGAAGGCAGTCCCGGCGATCTTTGGTTTGCCCGTGAAGCAGGAGAGCAATCCGCTGGTGGAGTTGCCTCTGGCGACATGGCTGCTGGCGGGCTTGACGGCGGTTTTGGGCGGCCTGGCGCTGCTGAACATCGACGCCGTGGCGGCGGACTTTGGCCTCATCCCGGCAGAGCTATGGCGGTATGGCGGCCTGACACTGCTGACTTCCTTCCTTCTGCACGGCAGCCTGCCGCAACTGGCGGGGAATCTGTATTTCCTGCTGACCTTCGGCACCGACGTGGAAGATTACCTTGGCTCGGGGCGGTTTCTGCTGCTGCTGCTGATTGCTTCGCTGGCCGGCAGTTTCCTGCATGTGTCGGTGCATCCCGGCTCTGCGACGCCCCTGATCGGAGCAAGCAGCGCCATCAGCGGGATCGTTACCTGCTATGGGTTGCAGTTCCCCCGCGCCCGCATCGGCTTTCTGCTGCGCTTGCCCCGATTGTTTTTCCTGCGGTGGGTCAACCTGCGCGCCTGGGTCTATGTGCTGGTCTGGATTGCGTTGCAGGCCATGGGCGCATTGCGGCCGGCCGAGGGGCTGACACAGGTCTCGCTGTGGGCGCACCTGGGGGGCGCGGCGACCGGCTTCCTGTTCTGGTTCCTCTGGCCGGGCAACGGCGCTCGCGCGGAAGCGCCTCCCTCGGAGCCGCAATCGTGAGGGAGCGGCGACCGACCTCTGCTAGTGGTGGTGGTGCTTTTCTTCCTCGGCGGCGATCTTCTTGTCGCGCAGCACGGTCTCCGTGTACCGCTTGCGAGCCGCCTTCAAGGCCGCCCGGCTGCGCTCCTCCGAGCTGGCCGCGAACGCCGAGAGCAACTGCTCGAACCGCCCGCTGCCGCAGCGCGGGCAGGCCGTCTTAGGGGAGCCGGGCAGCACCAGCACTTCGAACTCTTTGCCGCAGCCGCGGCACCTGTATTCGAAAATGGGCACGCTACTCCCCCTGCGCCGGAAGCTTCGCCGGCCGACTCTGCCGTGGACTGCGGCGCTCTCGTCTGCCTTACATCGCCTCGTCGGCGGAGGGGCCGTACATGCCCGGCACCGCCACGTCGTTCAGCCGCAGGTAGACGCTCAACTGCGCGCGGTGATGAATGTTGTGGTTCATCAGGAAGCTGCGCAGCACCGCGACTTTCGGCATGGTGAACAGTTTCTGGCCGCCTTTGAGCAAGGACCAGGGCCCCAGCAACTGCTGGTCAGTGGCGCCGGCAAGCGCGGCGCGGGCGATGGGCAGGTTCTTGTCAAACATCGCCAGGATTTCCTTCGTCGAGCTGAGTTGGGGGCGCTGGTAGGTCGGTCCGCCTGGCGGAGCCACGTCGAAGGAGTCCTGCTGGATCGTCACGCCCATCCAGCCGGGGATTTCGGCGATATGCGTCGCCAGATCGCCCATCGAAAACGACTTGGGGTGCGGCTTCCAGGCCAGCCTGTCATCGGGAACCCGCTCCAGCATCTTGCGGGTGTTGGCGAATTCCTGGTCAAACTCCGGCAACAAAGATTGAGCGATGGACATACGGTGTTCCTTTCCAGGTTGTAGCGGTGCTATTGTATCCGACTTTCCGCCCCAACGTCTTGACGGTTCTCGTTTGCGGTTCTGCACGGGTGGTTGCACGAAATGGAAAGGCGCAAGCAGGAGGGCCTAGTCGGATTGACAGGCCATCGGCCATCCCCTAGGCTCGAATGGATGAAAGATTTTCCCGGCGGAAGAAGCCTCTCCGACCCCGCGCCGCGCGCCGGCTGGTGGATCGCGCTGTTCCTTGTGCTGGTGATCCTGGCGGGTATCGGGCATGTGATCTATCAGTACCTCACCGGCGGCGCGCCGCAGATTCAGCTCGTCGGCGAGGCAAAAGGCATCGGCCGCTCGACGAAGTTATCGGTGCATGCCACCGACCGCCGTGGCCTGCGCCGCTTCGAAGCCTCGCTGGAGCAGAACGGCCAAATCATTCCCGTGATGGCAGAGTCGTACGGCTCGCAGTGGTCGCTGCTTAACAGCGGACCGACGGATCTCTCGAAAGAGCTGGAACTGGGCACCAGGCATCAGCCCGCTTTAAAAGACGGCGCCGTCACGCTGCGCCTGCGGGCCGCCAATCGCAAGTGGCTGGGCGGGGAGACAGCCCTGGACGTGCCGCTGGTGGTGCGCTCGCAGCCGCCAACCATTGAAGTCCGCTCCGGGCTTCTGTACATCAACCAGGGGGGCAGCGAGATGGCGTTGTACCGCGTCTCAGACACCGCCGTGGAATCGGGCGTTCGTGTTGGCACGTATTTCTTTCCCGGCTTCCCGCGCGCCGGAGGCCAGCCGGGAGACCGCATCGCGCTGTTCGCCTTCCCCTATGATGCGCCCCCGGAGACCCCTGCGCAGATCGTGGCCCGCGACGAGGCCGGCAACGAGGCCGTCGCCCGCTTCCCGCACCGCGTAATGCCCAAGACGTTTCGCAGGCGCGACATTGTGATCGACGACTCGTTTCTGCAATCAGTCGTCCCGGCAATCCTTTCCCACACGCCGGACCTCCAGGACCAAGGCGATTTGCTGAAAAACTTTCTAATGATGAACGGAACGCTGCGCGAGCGGAATCGCCAGCGGATGGCGGAGATCGCCCGCCAGACGGCCTCCGAGATGCTATGGGAAGGTCCCTTCCTGCAACTGGCCAACTCCGCCGTGGAATCGCAATTTGCCGACCACCGCTCGTATTTCTACCGGGGTGAAAAGGTGGACGAGCAAACCCATCTCGGATTCGACCTGGCCACCGTGCAACACGATGCGGTGAAGGCGTCCAACTCCGGGGTGGTGGTCTTTGCGGGCTACCTGGGCATCTTCGGCAACACCATCATCCTGGACCACGGCCTGGGGTTGCAGACGCTCTACTCGCACTTGAGCTCGTTCTCGGTGAAGGCGGGCGACAAGGTCGCCAAAGGACAAGAGATTGCCCGCAGCGGCAGCACCGGCCTGGCCGGCGGCGATCACCTGCACTTCACCACGCTGCTCCACGGCCTCGAGGTGAACCCGATCGAGTGGTGGGACGAGCGCTGGGTCCGCCAGCACATCCTGGAAAAGCTGGCTCCGGTTCCGCCCCCTGCGCCGTAACTCTGCCTGCTTCCCTCCACCCTCCGCGCCAACGCTCCTGGCGCCATTCCGGGCGCGCAGGATGAGCCCGAAAAGCAAAAAGGGCTGGCGAACGCCGCCAGCCCTGGCAAGGTTAAACTTGGGTACGTCCCCCCGGCGTTCCGAAGCTCAAGCTTGCCTGACAGCGCCAGAATAGTCCGCACTCCCGCTGCCGCCAATAGCGGGAAAGCCACATTCTGCGTTGGGACTTTTTTCCCAGCGCGCCAGGCGCTGGTTCGCCCTCAGCGGAACCGGAGCGAAGGTCTCCGTCCGCCTTTTGGCGAGGGCAGGAGCAGTCGTGAATGGATTGGAGGCGCGGGCCGGAATCGAACCGGCGTATAAAGGTTTTGCAGACCTCTCCCTTACCACTTGGGTACCGCGCCCTCGTAGGCGCTGGCCAGCCGCCCCCAGGC
>DATMAF010000538.1:0-3914 GCA_035560315.1 Terriglobia bacterium
TGATCCGCCACTCCTCCTCGCTCAGGGGCCCGCGCTTCAGCAGGATGGAATCCGGCACCGCCACTTTGCCGATGTCGTGGACAACGCCGCCCCGGCGCAATGCGACGATCTCCTCTTCCGGCAGGCCAATGCGACTGCCCAGCCGCGCCGAAAGCTCCGCCAGCCGCTCGCAATGTCCCGAGGTATAGGGATCCTTGGCTTCAATGCTGCGGGCCAGCGCGAACAGAACCACCTCGGCCCGCTCCAACTCGTCGGTGCGGGCTTTGAGCTTGACCAGCGAGCGCACTCGCGCCAGCAATTCGCTATGGTCAAAGGGCTTGTTCAGGAAATCGTCGGCCCCGGCTTCAATCCCCCGCAAGCGGTCCTCGGCGGCCGATAGCGCCGTGACCAATACCACCGGCGTCAACTGCGTCTCGGGATTGGCCTTAATCCGGCGGCAGGCTTCCAGACCGTCCATCTTGGGCATCATCACGTCCAGCAACACCACGTCCGGCGGTTGCTCCGCCATCCGGGCCAGAGCCTCCACGCCATTGGTTGCCGTCAGCACTTCGTAGCCCTGGCTCTGGAGCATCTCTTCCATCAGGAAGACATTGGACGGATCGTCGTCGACTACCAGAATGCGGGCTGTCATAACGCTTTGAATAGGCCTCAGAGCGTGTAGGGAAGGACCCATCGCAGACTGCTGGCACGATTCCGGCCTTTCACAGTGACGTATCGGTAGCCCACAGCCTTTTCAACAGGCAGGGGGAGGAAAAGACTGGTAGAGGGTCCGACCGCTCCCCATTTCTTGGCGGGTTCCTAATTTGACAACTGTAAGCCAATCAACAAGTTTCTTATGATGCAGGGGGTGCAGGCAGCGGGCTCCTGGGTGGCGATGGTCCCCGTCGGGGTTAGCCGCGGTGCTGGAGACGCCAGGAGAGGTCGCGCAGAATCCCCAACAACGTCGCCACGTCTTGGCTGCTCAGAGGCAGCCGCAACAGCATCTGGCGCAGTCGCTCTTGGCGCGTTCGATCCTTGCCGGAAAGGGAGCCGGATGCATCGCTTCGTGCCGGCAACAAACCGTTGATCGCTTCCGCCACTCGTTCTAGCTCGCCCGCCGATGCCAATGAGGCGCGGGGGCGGGCTTCCGGCGGCGTAGGCCGGCCCCAGCGGCGCAATTCGTAGCAACACACCGCCACGGCTTGCGCAAGATTCATCGAAGGGCAAGCCGGGTCGGTGGGGATGCGCAGGACGGCATGACAATGGCTCAGATCGCGGTTGCTGAGGCCGCGCTTTTCCGAGCCGAACAGCAGCGCCAGGCGGTCTCGCCGGCGGCTCCGGGCGGCCCGCTGCCGCAACTGCTCAAGCGAGATAAGCCGCGCAGGGTCAACCCGGCGGCGGGAAAGACAACTGGTCCCCAGGATCCAGTTGCGATCCTCGATGGCTTCGGTTATGGCCGCCACGCGGCGGGCGTGTTGCAGCCATTTTGCGGCTCCGGGCGCTGTCCGGGCCTCCTCCCACACCGGCTCGTAGGGAGCAACCACCACCAGATCCTTAAATCCAAAGTTGGCAGTAGCCCGCGCGGCCGCCAGCAGGTTCAGCGGATTCCGAGGCCGCACCAGCACCAGGCGCACTTGGGGGGTTGCAGCAACCATCAATGGCATTGTAGCAACCGTACGACCCCTCTTTTTACGGAAGGAACGTTCGACGGGAGGATTCCACCGGCCTGAAAATTCGGTATACTAGTTCTAGAACTCAAGAAAGGCATCCGCTGGATTGCCGCGAGCATTTCACATTTCATCGATGCGGCTAACTTCGAGAGACACACCTGAATCATTGGAGGGTTGACAAATGAGCATTACGCCTTCATCCGTTCCCGGTCCGTCAGAGCCGGGGCCGTCCAACACAGCGGCGGCTTCCGCGGCCGGTGCGTCCAGGCCATCCCATACGCCGCTGATCGCGCTGGCGGCGGTGGTCGTGATTGGCTTCGGCGCGCTGTTTTTCTATACCAGGAGCATCAGCAACCGGCTGGAGCAAACCCAAGCCAGCTTGCAGGCCATGCTGGAAAACCAGGGCAAATCGCTGGCAGAGGTTGCCGACCGGCTGGAGCAAACCCAGTCGCTTCAGTCGAAGCTGCAAAACGAAGTCGGCGCCACCAAGGAAACGCTGAGTTCCACCCAAGCGGCACTCCAGAGAACTCGCCAGACGGCGGCGGAACTGGCCAAGCAGCAGGAAGCCGCCAAGCAGGAACTCGCCAGCCGGCTGGGACAATTGGCGGAGCAGCAGGAAGTCACCCAGGGTAATCTGGGCAGTCTTTCGTCCGACGTCAGCGGCGTGAAAGGGGAAGTCAAGCTCACCCAGTCCGAGCTGGAAGCCACCAAGTCGGAACTGAAGCGGGTGATCGGGGATCTGGGCGCGCAGAGCGATCTGATTGCCCACACCCGGGCGGACTTGCAGGCGCTCCGGCAGCGCGGCGAACGCGATTACTTCGAGTTCGATTTGCGCAAAGCCGCCAAACGGCAGAAGGT
The DNA here is from genome assembly GCA_035560315.1 of Terriglobia bacterium. Taxonomy (GTDB): domain Bacteria; phylum Acidobacteriota; class Terriglobia; order 2-12-FULL-54-10; family 2-12-FULL-54-10; genus DATMAF01. Next base: position 2,508 of record DATMAF010000538.1, read on the forward strand.
CGGCACGCTGCAACTGGAGCTGCGCAGCACGGACGTAAAGCGGCAGAAGTACACCGTGCACCTGATCGCCGACGACCGCGTGATTGAGAAGAAGGACAAGACCGTCTTCGAGCCGGTGCAGTTCTATCAGGTCGGCTACCGCCAGCCCACCGAAATCGTGGTGCAGCAGATCTTCAAGGATCGCATTACGGGTTATATTTCCGTGCCGAAGGTCCGCGACGCGCAAACCGCCGCTCTCGCCCAATAACGATTCGGCTCGGGGAGCCTTCCGCGGAGCCGCTAGGTGCGGGAGGCTCCCAGGACCAGCGAGAGGAACTCCTCGCGGGTTTGCTGCTGGTCGCGGAAGACGCCCAGCATGGCGCTGGTGACAGTCTGCGAGTGCTGCTTCTCCACCCCGCGCATCATCATGCACAGATGCCGCGCCTCCACCACAACCCCGACGCCCTGCGGCCGGATCTGCTCTTGCAGCGTTTCCGCGATCTGCTGCGTCAGCCGCTCCTGAATTTGCAGCCGCCGGGCGAACATATCCACCAGCCGCGGAATCTTGCTGAGGCCGACCACTCTCTTATCCGGCACATAGGCCACGTGGCACTTGCCGAAAAACGGCAGCAGGTGATGCTCGCATAAGCTGAACAACTCGATGTCCTTGACGATCACCATTTCGTCATAGGTGACGCTGTACAGCGCGCCGTTGAGGACGTCCTCCACGCGCATGCGATAGCCGCCGGTCAGATAACGCAGCGCCTTGGCGGCCCGCCGGGGCGTGTCCTGCAAACCCTCCCGGGCCGGATCCTCGCCGAGAATCTCCAGCAGCCGCCGCAGCATTTCTGCCGTCTGGTTCTCGATCTCCGTCCCGCTTGCCGCAACGATTCGCGGCTCCTTGGTTGTGGCCATTCGGCACTCTCCTGTTCGTTACCGCTGTCCGGCCTGGCCCGCCGCGGCCGGTGCGCCCGCATAAACCTCGAAGAAGTTGGAACTGGTCTCTTCCAGCCGCACCCGCTCCAGACGGGCGTCTTTGGCGGACCGGAGGGCGCTCCAGCCCTCCTGGACCATCCGGCAAATCTCCCGGCAGAGGTTTTCGGTGGTGGGAACCTGCCGCTCAAAGTTCTCAAGATCGTTCAGGTTGGCTTGGTCGAAGCGCGCCAGGATGCGCTCCTGTACGAAGCCGTCCAGCTCGCTCAGATCCAGCAGCATCCCGGTGCGAGGATCCACGGCTCCCGCCACGGTCAGCTCCAGATGATAGTTGTGCCCGTGCCCGCCCGGATTGTTGCACTTGCCGTACAGCAGGCGGTTTTCCTCATCCCCCAGCAGCGGATTGTGGAGGCGGTGCGAGGCGGAAAACCAATAGCGTCGCGTCAGATAGATCATTCCGTCTCGCATCGGCCTCCGCATCGGCTGGAGAAAACC
>DATMAF010000539.1:0-2947 GCA_035560315.1 Terriglobia bacterium
CCGGAGGGCCTCCGTCGAAGGTTGCAGGGGATAGCGGGGCTGGTCGATCCATTCCCAGAAATCGCCGACATCGTTGTTGTGGCAAATAATCATCAGCAGGCGGTCGCGTTCGTCATAGTAGCCGTAAAAGGCTGGCCGGCCGCCGTCCCAAGCGCCGTAGGGCGGCTCAATATCCAGCGTCGGAATTTCATAAAAGGTGTGAAAGATGGGATGCTCCAGCTTCATCCGCGGAAAATCGCGCTCCGGGAAGACCCGCTTCATTTGCGACAGAAACCAGTCCAGGCTGCGCTGACTGTCGAAGTCGTCAATCATCGCAAAGCCGCCCCGGTTCAAGTATTCCCGAAAGTTCGCAATCTCCGCATCGGTCAGGTTCATCTCGCCGACTTCGCTGAAATACAGGAAGGGATACTGAAAGATTTCTTCGTTGTCCAGGTCCACGATGACATAGGACATCTTGTGGAGGTTGATCCCGGTGGCTTCGCTGGCAACCTGGAGAATGTGCTCCTCGGCGTCGGGATAATCATGAGCCCATCCGGCGCTGCCAAAAAAGCCCCGGCCGCGGCCGTTATAACGGACGCGCGCAAAGACGAACTCGGCATCCTTGGGAGCTTGCCGGTGCATCTTCATGTCGCGGAACAGGCGGAACCCCCCGTCGCGCGCCTGCGAAAAAGCCAGCGCTGCGCCCAAGGCGGACACTGCCAAGCTCCACGGCACTACGCCCACCCTGGTCTGTCTAGGATTCCGCATACGGCGCCTTCCGCAGAAACACGATCTACGTACAAACTATGCCAGCCCGCCCTCCTTGTCAACGCGGAATTGGCTGGTCGGCGCACCCCTCCGCAATCGCTTCCTTCGCAGTCCCGGCTGCGGTACCATCAGCAACAGGGCCCATAGCTCAGCGGTTAGAGCAGCGGACTCATAATCCGTTGGTCCCTGGTTCGAATCCAGGTGGGCCCACCCAATGTCGCTTGAGTTGTCCCGCCCATACCCCCAATACCCGATGCCATTTTCAATTCAGTCGCGACGACATCGTCGCCCAAAGTGGTTTCTCGATCAAAGTGCGCTACACTCTCCGCTTGGGTTGAATGAGCGGATTGAACCTGATCTCGTTTGTGGGGCTGTTTCTTCTCAGCGCCGTGGCGTGGCTTGCCGGGGGGCTGCGGCGGCCTGTTGCCTGGCGGCCGGTCATCGGCTCCGGATTGTTGCTGCTGGTTCTGGGCGCGATCGTTTTTCTGGTTCCGCAAACGCGCCTGCTGCTGGTGGCGGTAAACGACATGGTGGTGGCGCTGCTCGGAGCCAGCCGCGCCGGCGCGCAGTTCCTGTTTGGACCGCTGGCCTTGAATCCAGGCGAGCAGACCGGAGCGGGGGAGCCCTCCGTAGGATTCATCCTGGCGGCGCAGGTGTTGCCGGCAGTGATCTTTTTTGCCGCCCTCATGGAGGTCTGCTACCACCTGGGGGTGATCCAGCCTGCCATTCGCGTCTTCGCCCGATTGTTTAAGAAAACATTACAATTATCTGGAGTAGAAGCATTAGCCGGATCCTCCAACATCTTTGTCGGGATCGAATCGGCCTTGACCATCCGCCCCTATCTGGAGCGCATGACCCGCTCCGAGTTGTTGACCTTGCTGACCTGCTGCATGGCCACCGTGGCCTCCACAACCCTTGCGCTCTACGTCTTTTTCCTGCACGAGTCGTTCCCTCAGATTGCCGGCCACCTCATTTCGGCCTCGGTGCTTTCCATCCCGGCGGGAGTGCTGGTTTCCAAGCTGATGCTGCCCGAGACGGAAACACCGGAGACCTGGGGCACGCTGCCGCCCCTGGCGAACGCGGCGCGTCATGGCAACGCATTTTCCGCCTTGAGCGCCGGAGCCTGGGAGGGATTGAAGCTCGCTGCGGGGATCGCCACGCTCCTGATTGCGGTGCTGGGCTTGGTATCGACTGCGGATTTGCTCCTGAACAAGCTGACGGCTCCGCTGGCATCCTTCCTCGGCGGGCCGCTAAGCGTCGGGCGCATTTTGGATGGCTGTTCCTGCCACTGGCATGGACCATGGGAGTGGATCCGGCCGACCTGTCTTCCGCCGCCCAGTTGCTTGGCCAGCGGGCCGTCGTCACCGAAGTCGTGGCGTACCAGCAACTCGGCGCCTGGGCCTCCACGCAGGCCATTACGCCGCGCTCGCTGCTCATCCTCTCCTACGCGCTGTGCGGCTTTGCTCATGTGGCCTCGATGGGGATTTTTGTCGGCGGCATTGCGGCGCTGGCCCCTTCCCGGCGGGACGACCTCACCTCCCTCGGCCCCCGTGCTCTGGCCGCCGCCACGCTGGCGACGCTGCTCACCGGCGCGGTGGCGGGCCTGTTTTATCACGGCCAGCAGGGCCTGCTGGGGCTTTGAAACGCTTTGATCCTGTCGTGCGCTCCCGCGCGGCGTCGTCGTTCCGGCGTCCGGGTAGGCTATAATCAGACGTTTCGCTGCAATCCACACGCGGCCTTAACCAGCCGCAAAGGAGCATCCGGTTGACCGTACGAACGCGCGTGGCGCCGTCGCCCACCGGCGATCCCCATGTCGGCACCGCCTACATGGCGCTGTTCAATTATTGCTTTGCCAAAAAATCGGGGGGGCAGTTCCTGCTGCGCATTGAGGATACCGATCAGGCCCGTTCCACGGCTTCTTCGGAGGCCGCCATCCTGCGCGCACTCCGCTGGCTGGGGCTGAGCTGGGACGAGGGGCCGGACGTGGGGGGGCCGCACGCCCCCTACCGGCAGAGCCAGCGCGGCGCCATCTATCGAAAGTACGCCGACCAGTTGCTGGAGCAGGGCCACGCCTTTCGCTGCTACTGCACCACCGAGCGGCTCGAGCAGTTGCGCCAGGCGCAGCAAAAGGCCGGGATGCGTCCCGGTTACGACGGCCGCTGCCTGAACCTTTCCGCTGCCGAGCGGGAGGCGCTGGCGT
>DATMAF010000540.1:0-2609 GCA_035560315.1 Terriglobia bacterium
TCGGGCGAGACGCAACGGAACGTCGCTTCCGGTTTCGAATCGTCTCCGCGCAGGGGCTCTCCCGGAATCCGGGATGCGTCCCTCCGATCGACGCTCCCCCTTCTCAAAAAGTCGCTCGCGAGCGGAAGGAAAGTTTCAGCCGCCTGCCTGTCAGAATCCCGCCGAACAAGGCAAATGGCTCCAGATGGTACTCTCGAAGTGCGCCATTGATGGCGCAACTCTTTCTCCCACTTACAGAAGCCCTTCGACCTGATTTTCCAAGCGGCCCAAAACGAAGAATGGTCGGGGCGAGAGGATTTGAACCTCCGACCCCCTGGTCCCGAACCAGGTGCTCTACCAGGCTGAGCCACGCCCCGACTTCGTGCCCGTCTCGCAGCTGCATTCCAGCGCCGGAAGGCAACCGCAGACCCTGCGGAAATGGTTGCAGCCAGTGTAGGGGGCGGAAGAGCAGTTTGTCAACCGCGAGAGTCATCCGGGTGATGTCAAGCGGCTTGTGTAACAAGCGGGAGGGCGTGGTTTTTCGATGGTGGGTTCCTCTGGTTAAAGATGAAAAACACGATGCGGTCCGAGGCTTTGTCGGTTGACGAAGCAAACCATCAGGCGAGTGCGCCGCCGCACCTCCACGAAACAGCGCTCGATGACGTTGGTGGTGCGCAGTTTTTCCCCAGGTGCTTCGGGAAACGAAAGAAGCTGAGCAACTCCGGCAGGTCTTTGTTCCTCATCGGGTGTAAGCACTTCGAAAGAGTTACATCGCCCGTTATCTAATGCAAGAGGGGCCTGAAGCGGGGAGTGTTTCCCACACGAGGTAAGTCTGCAAGGGAAGTTGAGAAGCGGCTCCATTCTGCTGAGTGATGACTCTCACCGTGCAGGAGGCAGATCGGTTGGCCGTGACCGAGATGCAAAAGATGTGGAGGGCAGTCAAGCCGCGCAGGAGACAACAGCCGGAAACAACATGCCTGCCGCTGCCGACTTCTGGCGCGCTGTAGGGCCCCACGCCAATCGCAGGCGTCGGGCCTGCGGCCAGCACGCGGAATCTCGCAGAGGTCCTTGCTGCTGGCGGAGGTCTGCCAGAACAGCCGCGCGGTGGCCTTGATCCCCTGCGGACTGGCTGACCCGGTTCAGGAACGCGCCCGTTGCGCCGCCGCCGATGGTGATACAGGTTTCTGCTGGCGCGGACCAAATCGAAGCAGCCAACGAGGCGGTGATGACCCGCCAATGGTACGTCGGCATGGGCTTGCTTTCCCCCAGCTAGCTCGCCATCTCCGCCCTTGGAAGCGACGCTGGCGCTTCACCCTGGGGAGGATACGAGGAAGCGTTCCTGTTCCGAACTTGATTTTTACTTGCAAAAGGCAGCCGGTTTGGGTAAGTGTATCTGTTTATACGTCCGGGGCCCCGACCTAGCAGCTTCCCGCGCACATCACCACGGCGGAGCCGCGGGGGAGAACTGCTGCCAGCCGGCAGTCAAGCAAGATGCGCGTACACGTTTTCTTTCACGACCGGTGCTTCGACGGCGCCGCCTCCGCGGCTGTATTCACCCGCTTGTACCAGGAACGGATCCATCCCGGCGCGGAGTTTGCTTACACCGGCCTGGCGCACCGCGCCTCGCAGTTGTTCGACGAGGCGTTGTTTGACGGCGACGACAACGTGATTGTGGATTTCAAGTACTCCACCTCCCCGCGGCTGACGTGGTGGTTCGATCATCATCAGAGCGCCTTTTTAACTCCCGAAGACGCCGTTCACTTCCGGTCGGACCGCAGCGGCAAGAAGTTTTATGATCCCGAATTCAAGTCCTGCACCCGGTTGATTGCCTCGGTCGGCCAGGAACGGTTCGGCTTTGTCGCCCCCGATCTGGAAGACCTGGTGCGCTGGGCCGATATCGTGGACGGGGCGCTGTTCCCGGACGCCGAGACGGCGGTGCAGATGCAGGCTCCGGCGCTGCGGCTGGCCTTGGTCATGGAAGCGGGCAAGGACCCCCGCCTGGCTCAGTGGCTCATCCCCCAGATGGCGCGCCGCACCCTGTCAGAGATCGTCAGCGAGGAGCGCATTGCGGCCGAGTTTGAGAAGCTCTACGCGCAGCATCTGCGCTCGCAGGAGATCATCCGGCAGTACGGCAAATGCGAGAACGGCGTGCTATTTTTCGACCTGACCGGGCCGCAGATTGAGGTCTACAACAAATTTGCGCCGTACTACCTGTTCCCGGAGTGCGTTTACAGCGTCAGCATCTGTCCCTCCAGCTTCCGCACCAAGATTTCTGTCGGCTCCAACCCCTGGAACAAGACGCCGGTGCTGCACAACCTGGCGACCATCTGCGAGCGCTACGGCGGGGGCGGACACCCCCGCGTCGGCGCCATCTCCCTGGAACCCGGGATGCTCGAACGGGCCCGCCAAATCGCGCGGGAAATTGTGGAGGAACTGAAAACCCCTCCCCCTTCCTCCGCCATCAAATAATGAAAGGCAGGAGCCGGCGGCGCGGCCGGCCGGCAGCCGCGGTGCCCCGCGCCGGTTCGCGTCGGATGCGGGGCAAGAAAGTTATGCTCCGGCTGCCTTCCTGTGGTATTACTAGAGCAAGTCTAGGAGGCATCCCAATGAGCAATCCCATGTTGTGGCGG
>DATMAF010000541.1:0-3295 GCA_035560315.1 Terriglobia bacterium
GTCAAACCCATGGCGCACCTCTTTCGTCCTCGCCCGCGGCGCCGCCGGCCCTGGGGCTGGAGAAGCGGGAAGCGATCCAGCCGGCGCCGCGCGGAAATTCCTCTTCCTCGGCCGCCCCGGCCGCCAGCGGCTGCGGAGCGCGGGCGGCGGCGCTCAGGGCCAGCGCCAGGGCCCAGAAGCGGTCGGCATGGCCCTCCTCGGTGCGCTCGGCGTCGAAGCGGATGTTGCCCGCTGCGGTCACCGCGCGCTTGACGGCGTTCAGGTCGCGGCGCAGCGGGGGGTACTCCGGGATGCGCAGGGTGCGGTCCTCAAAGTGCCGCTTCATGCCCACCGCCATCTCCTGCTTGCGCGTCGCCGTGAAGCGGACCGGCTCGATCTTGCCGGGAAAGCGCGCCGCCAGCCGCTCGGCCATCTCAAGACCCAGGCCGGTTGCATCCACCGCCCCGCGCAGGCAATGCGGCACGATGCCGCTCAGAATTTTTTCCTGGTCGGAGAACGTCATCGACGGCATCTCGATCAGCCCGCGCGTCCAGCAGACATCGCCCACCTTCTCGATCACCGCCAGCACCGCGAGGTCGCCCACGCGGGCCACGTCATAGCCGAAGTAGAACTCGCCGCCGCGCCCGCGCTCCCAATCCGGCGGCAGCGCCGCGGCGGCCCCCGGGTCCTCGCAGGACAGGATCCGCTCCAGCGGAATGTAGTTGTCGCTGCCGGAGAGGAAGGCGCACTCGTACTCCTGCCGCCAGGTCTGCTCATCGCCCACGGCGCGGCGCAGCGCGGCGACCTCCAGCGGACAGCCTTCGGCCACGGCGGTGTGCACGTCGCACCAGTGGCCGGACCAGCCGCTGCGGGCCGGCCGCGCGCTCGCCCGCTGCGCGGCGCGCGGCGGCTCCGCCAGGCCGCACTCCTTGGCCAGTTCGTAGAACTTGCCGCGCTGGCCGTTGGGGGTGGAGATGACGCGCAGCTTCAGCGCGCCGCGCGAGACGCGCCCGAAGGCCGCCGCCCAGATTTCGCGGTCCTGCTGGTGGAAGGCAAACTCGTCCAGGATCAGGTTGCCGGTATAGCCCCGCGCGGTGTCCGGGTTGGCGGGCAGGCCGAGGATGCGCGAACCGTTGGGAAACTGCACCGACAGCTCGCGAATCTCCGTGCCGTCGAAGAAACCCGTCTCCTGGCTCTCGCAGGCGATCCGCAGGGCGGCCAGATGCTGCCCCACCTTCCGCAGGAACTCGCGCGACTGCCGCTCCCCGCGCGAGAGCACGATCCAGAGCGTGCGGCGCTCCAGGCAGTCGAGCACCGCCTCCAGCGCCGCCGCGAAGCTGTAGCCGATCTGCGTCGCCTTCACCGCCAGCTTGAAGCGCGAGCGATCCTCGATCCAGCGCCGCTGGTAGGGATAGAGCGGGATGACGGGATGGGCGGCCCGGGGCGCGGGGGCGCGGCGTTGGACGCGCGTCCCGCCGGCTGCCTCGCGCTGCTTCGGCGGGAGGCTAGGTTTGGATTTCGTCTCTGCGTTTGGCTTGGGCATGGTCTTCCGGCTGGGCTTCATCGAGTCCGTACAGCTCCCGGACCCGGCGCACGTCGAGGGAGGTAACGGGGCGGCCGCGCGAGGCCTTGCGCTCCAGCGCGGCCAGGAAGGCCTCGGCCTTCCTGCGGTCGATCTGCAAGCGGCCTTCGGCCACCTGCACCTGGCGCTCCTTGAGGGCCAGCTCCTGCTTGCGAAAGGCGGCCATCGCCTCGGCCTGCTTCTGGCGCAGCTCCAGGCCGCTGCGCAGCCGCTCGGCGGCCTCCAGTTTCAGCACGTCGAGATTCTGGAAGGAGGGGTCCGGCGCGGCGGCCAGCTTTTCGAGCAGCACCGCCCGCAGCAGGTCGGAGATCGACAGGGCGTTCCGGCGCGCCAGCCGGATGAAGGCGTCGATGCCGTCGCGCATCTGCCGCAGCTCCTGCTGCCGCCGGCGGTAGCGGAAAGCGTAGCGCGTGATGTCCTCGGCGGAGACGTCGGCCCGGGTTTGCAGCCACAACTGCTGGGCGATGCGCTCCGGCGGAGCCTGCTCGTCGAGCATCCGGTGCAGCAGCAGTTGCGCCGGCTCGCTCAATTGATCGATGGCGGATGGGGGCGGTGTTTTCATTCATGCGTGTGGGAGGCGAACGGCGAGTGGTGACTCGGGAGAGCCGGGGTGCGCCGGCGGCATTACAACGCACCGTTGCCTCTCCCTGTTTCCTTCAAAACCGCACGCCGGGATCGGTGAGCTTGCCGTCGAGCAGCAGCAGGCCCCGGGCGGTGAGGGCGGCGGCCAGGATGCGGCTGCGGGCCTCCGGCTCCTCGTAGTGCCTCTGGCAGCGCACGAAGCCGCCCTCTTCGAGGTAGCTCAGGTAGCTCTCCAGATCGCGCTTGCCGAGCGGGATGTTGCGGTCGCGCAGCGCCAGTTGCAGGTGGCGGAAGGTGATCAGGTGCGGATAGTCCTGCTTCAGCACCCAGATGATCTCGCCGCGCCGCAGGTCGTGCTTGAGGCTGGCGTCGGCATCAGTCGGTCGGGCCATTGCCGCTCCTTGGTTGATGTGGAACTCGCGATTCGGGACCCTCCGCCCGGGACTCGGAAACCATCCATGGCGCATCCCGAACCGGGAATCGCGATTCCCGGAACTGCTCCTGCAACTCCGAGACGGTGGCGCGCAACTGCTCCAGCTTGTCGGAGTTGACCTGCACGGCCAGCACCAGGTCCTGCTGGTGCGTGGAAGTGTGCTCCACGGTGTCGGCCAGCTTCTGCAGCGCGGCGGCCGTGGAGCGCTGCGATTCCAGGAAGGGCGGTCCGTAGCTGTGCGCCAGCCACAAGAAGCCGCCCAGCACCAGCAGCCCCGGCCCCCAGCCGATCAGGGGCGCCAGCAGGTCCTTGTACTGAGCCAGCGCGCCGGAGCGGGCCAGCTCCACCAGCAGCACCATCGCCGAGGTGCCCGCCAGCGCGCCGGCGGCCGGGGCCAGGGTTCGCTTCAGGCCGCTGTCGCGGGGCGGCGGGGGAGTCTGCGCGGTGCTCATCGTGCCGCTCATCGTGCCGCACCTTGCCGCCGGCGGAAGAGGGCATCGGCGCTCCCGGCGCACAAGTCCTGCCCAATGCGCCGCCGGTTCCGGACTTCGGTCTCCTGCCTCCTGACTTCCCTCCCGCTTCCGAGTCCCGCGCCGCGCACGCCAAGTCCCGACGACAGGCTGGCGAGCCCCCGGCTCCGGGAGAACCATCGGTGAGTCCCGAGGCGGGGAGTCCGCTGGCTCGGGTGATGGGGAGCCGGGGGGCTCGTGCGAGAGCCG
>DATMAF010000542.1:0-2165 GCA_035560315.1 Terriglobia bacterium
TACCGCTGGGCAGCCCGCCGCAACCTTTCCCTCGACGTGGCCGGTTTCTTTAATGTCTACGACCATCTGGAGACGACCGAGCCGCTGCTCCCCTTTGTGGAAACCAGCCCCCCGCCGCCCCACCTGGTGCTGCCGCAACGCTTCGATAATCTCCTGAAGGGAGAAACCTACGGAGTAGAGGTTGCGGCCAACTGGGCCATTGCATCCCGCTGGGACGTCAGCGCCGCCTATTCCCGGCTGAAGATCCTCTTGCACAGGGATTCTCGCAGTCAGATGACCACTGCGGAACAAGCGGAAGGCGCCAGTCCCGGCCACCAGTTCCATCTGCGCTCCCACTGGCGGCTGCCGTACAACCTGGAGTTCGACGCCTCCCTGCACCACACATCTTCCCTGCCTTCCCTGGAGGTTCCGGCGTACAATCGTGTGGACGCCCAGTGGACCTGGAACCCGGTCGAATCTGCCAGCATCTCTACTGGCGGGCAAAACCTGCTCTCGCGGCGCCACCGGGAGTTTGGCAATTTTCGTCAGGTCGGGCGGATCGGTCAGGCCGAGCGCAATTTTTATGTGAAGCTTCGATGGCACTTCTAGCGCAGAGGCGAGCTCTCCCGCCGGCCCGCTCACGCCCGGCAGCGAATGCGACCCGGCCCTGGCCGGCGCGGAGCGCCGTTTGCTGGGGCGCGGTGTGGATCATTGCCGCCTGCGCGGGGATCCGGGCCGACCTCCGGGCGCAGTCGTTGTCGGCCCAGGAGTATGAGATCAAAGCGGCCTTCCTCTATAATTTCGCCAAGTTTGTGGAGTGGCCGACGGAGTCGTTTCCGGCCCCCGGCGCCCCGATCGTGATTGGCGTGCTGGGCGAGGATCCCTTCGGTGAGGTGTTGGACCGGACGGTACAGGGACGGCAGGCGCAAGGCCGCCCCATCCAAATCCAGCGCTGGCGCCAGTTGAGCGAGACCGGCCCCTGCCATATCCTGTTCATCAGCGCTTCCCTGCGGCGCCTGCTGCCGGAGATTCTCCGCAAGTTTCAGACCCAGCCGGTCCTGACGGTCAGCGATGAGAATGAGCTGGGGGAGCGCGGCGCGGTGGTGCAGTTCTTGCTGCGCGACAGCAAAGTCCGCTTTGAGATCAATGACCGCGGCGCCAAAACCGCCGGACTGCGAATCAGCTCGCTCCTGTTGATGCTGGCCCTGCGCGTCTGGGAGTGAACGCGGCGCCGCCGCCGTCAGGCGGACTTGGCCGGCCGCAGCGCCGCCAGGTTGCGCCGCCGCAGCGCGGTTTTGGGGTGATCCGGCCCGAAGAGTTTTTCCGCAATCACAAGCGAGCATTCCAGCAGGCGGCGGGCGAGCTCGGTCCGGCCTTGTTCGGAATAAAGCATGGCGAGGTTGTTGAGGGTGGTGGCCACCTGGGGATGGCAGGGTCCGAACGCTTGCCGGCGGAGTCGCAGCGCCTCGCAGTAAAGCCGCTCCGCCTCGGCGTGCCGGCCCTGACGGTGGCAGGCCAGCGCCGCGCGGCTGATGGAATCCGCGGCGGCCGGCTCCTGCGGTCCGGCGGGCAGCGGCAGGCGGATGGGCTGCACCTTCTGGCCCGCAGCCGGCAGCTCCGCAGCCGGCAACGGGGCGGGGTGCCGGTCGGAGGCTGAGCTCCGGGAGGCGGCGAGCAGTTGGGTCAGATCAGAGGCGATCTCGCCGGCTGATCCGTATCGCGCCGCCGGATCCTTCGCCAGGCAGCGGGCCAGCACCGCGTCGAGCTCCCGGGGCAGAGCCCAGTTGTGGCGCACCACGGAAAGCGGCTCGAGCCGGCGGACGCGGTCAATGATCTCGGTGACGCTTTCGCCATCGAATGGAATCTTGCCGGTCAGCATCCAGTAGAACAGCACTCCAAAGGAGAAGATGTCGCTGCGGGGGCTGGGCGGAGCGTCCTCCAGCAGTTCCGGGGCGACAAACGACGGCGTGCCGGGCAGCGATCCGCCGGGGCTGTGGCCGTTCTCGATCAGGGTGGCGATGCCGAAGTCGGCGATGCGCGGCTCCCGGCGTTCTGTCAGCAGGATGTTGCAGGGTTTAATGTCGCGATGGACGACGCCGCGGCGGTGCAGGTAGTCCAGCGCCACGGCCACTTGGATGGCGATCCTCAGGCGCGGCGCGAGGCCGACCGGCTCTCCGAGGCAGTCC
>DATMAF010000543.1:0-4620 GCA_035560315.1 Terriglobia bacterium
GGGTGCTGGCGCTGCGGGACGAGACCATCGGCTCGGACAAGCTGGTGCTGTTTGCCTCCATCGAAGAGGCCAAATTCCGCCGCCCGGTGGTGCCGGGCGATCAATTGCGGTTGGAATTGGAAGTTTTGCAGCGGCACGCGACCTTTGCCCGCATGAAGGGCAAGGCGTTTGTCGATGGGCAGGTGGCGGCGCAGGCCATTCTGATCTGCAAGATTGCGGAAAGGGAGAAATGAGCGGGGTGGCCGAGTCTCTGATTCATCAGACGGCGGTGGTGCATCCCGGCGCAAAGCTGGGCGCGGGCGTGCGCGTGGGGCCGTACTGCATCATCGGCGAAGAGGTCATCATTGAAGACGGCACCGAGCTGATCGCCCACGTCTACATGGACGGCCCGCTGCGCGTCGGCCCGGGCAATAAATTTTTTCCCTATAGCTCCATCGGCATGGTCTCGCAGGACAAGAAGTTTCGCGGCGAGCGCACCGAGACCCTCATCGGGAAGGGAAACACCATCCGCGAGTTCGTGACCGTGCATCGCGGCACCGCGGGCGGCGGCGGGCTGACCAAGATCGGCGACGACAACTGGATCATGGCCTACACCCACATCGCCCACGACTGCATCGTCGGCAGCCACACCGTGCTGGCCAACGGCACGACGCTGGCGGGCCACGTCATTATCGAGGACTACGCCACGGTCGGGGCTTTCAGCGGCATTCACCAGTTCTGCCGCGTGGGGCGGCATGCGATCATCGGCGGCTACAGCGTCATCACCCAGGACGTGCTGCCGTTCTCAAAAACGGTTTCCGAGCGCGAAACGAAAGTCTTCGGCGTGAATACCGTCGGTCTGGAGCGGCATGGCTTCAGCGCGGAGCAGCGCGAAAGGCTGAGCCGCGCCTTCCGCTATCTCGTCGCATCCAAGCTCAACACCACCCAGGCGGTTGAAAAGATTCGCGCCGAGGCCGGGGAGTCCCCGGAAGTCCAGGAACTGCTGCGGTTCATCGAAACGTCGGAGAGAGGATTCATTAAGTGAGCACAACCACTCAGAGCGCGCCGCGCTACGGCCTGATCGCGGGCAACGGGCAGTTCCCGTTCCTGGTGCTGGAGGCGGCCCGCTCGCGGGGCATCGAGATGGTGGTAGCGGCCATCCGCGAGGAGGCCTCGCCGGAGATCGAGGCTCGCGCGGCCCGGCTGCACTGGCTGGGCCTGGGCGAGCTGTCGCGCCTGATCCGCATCTTCAAGGAAGAAGGCGTCAGCCGGGCGCTGATGGCCGGGCAGGTGAAGCACACCCAAATCTTTTCCTCGCTCCGGCCCGACTGGAAGCTGATGCAACTGCTGCTCTCGCTCAAGGAGAAGAACACCGACGCGCTGATCGGCGGCGTGGCCAAGGTGCTGCTGGAGGAAGGCATCGTGCTCGAGGACTCGACGGTTTTTTTGGAACCGCTGCTGGCCAGCGAAGGAATTCTGACGCGGAGGGCTCCCAGTGCCGAGGAGCGCGCCAACCTGGAGTACGGCCGGAAGGTGGCGCGGGGGCTGGCGCAGTATGACATCGGCCAGACGGTGGTGGTTGCCGATGGCGCCTGCGTGGCCGTCGAGGCCATGGAGGGCACCGACGCCACGATTCGCCGCGCCGCGGAGCTGGCAGGCGGCAGGCCGCTGGCGGTCGTCAAAGTCTCGAAGCCGAATCAGGATATGCGCTTCGACGTGCCGGTGGTGGGCCTGCCGACCATTGCCGTGATGCGCGAGTGCGGCGCCACCGCGCTGAGCCTGGATGCGGGCAAGACGCTGCTCTTCGACCGCGACGAGATGCTCGCCGCGGCTGACCGCGCCCTCATCACCATTGTCGGCGTTCCGCCCGCACCGCGCGGCTGAGGGAGCGGGCCGTGAGCAGTGTGGATCGGTGCACCTGCTGTGCGCAGCCGACCGTAAGGGCTCGACTTGAGCCGTGCCGCCTCCAAGTTCAGAGAGCGAGTTCGCAGAGATCAGCGCCGCGTAGGGGTAAGGATGCGGCAAATGGCGTGCCTTAGCAATGAGTGACATTGTCAAAATCGCGGTGGTGGGGGCGGGGAAGTTCGGGCGGCAGCATGCTCGTGTGTATGCCGAGCTGCCGGAGGCCGAGCTAGTGGGCGTGTATGACGCCGACCCTGCTTGCGCGGCCGAGGTCGCGGCGGCGCATCACTGCCGCGCGTTCGGAAGTCTCGATGAATTAGCCGGGCAGGTGCAGGCGGTGAGCGTGGCGGTGCCCACGGAGCATCATGCCACTGTCGCGACGAAGCTGCTGGAGTCGGGCATTGACGTGCTGGTGGAGAAGCCCATGGCGCGGACGCTGGCCGAAGCCGACCAGATGATCGCTGCATCCGAGCGGCACCAGCGCATCCTGCAGGTGGGCCATCTCGAACGCTTCAACCCGGCGGTGGAGGCCGCGGCGGCGCTGGCGCGCCGCCCGCTGTTTTTTGAGGCGCACCGGCTCAGCCCCTTCTCGCCGCGCAGCCTGGACGTGGATGTCGTGATGGACCTGATGATCCACGACCTGGATATTGTGCTGTCTTTGGTGGAGTCGGAGCCGGAGGAGATTCGGGCCGTGGGCCTGGCGGTGCTCTCGCCGAAGTTTGACATCGCCAATGTGCGGGTGTCCTTTGAAAACGGCTGCGTCGCCAACTTCACCGCCAGCCGGGTCTCCACCGAGCGGGTGCGCAAGCTGCGCTGGTTCCAGCCGCAGGAATATCTCTCGGTGGACTACGCCCGGCAGGACGCCATCGTGATCGCGGTGGAAACAACCGGGGGCATGCCGATGCTCTCGCACCGCAAGCTCGCTCCGCCCCAGCAGGAGCCATTGCGACGACAGCTGGAGGATTTTCTGCGCTGCGTGCGGGACCGGGCTAGGCCGCGAATCAACGGCAGCCAGGGGCGACGGGCGCTGGCTCTGGCGCATCAAATTCAGCAGGCGATGATCCGCCATGCCGAGCGGCTGCTGGCCGGACGACAGCAGTTCGCAAGAAAAGAGGCGCTTTGAACCTGCTCCAACTCCACGATGATCAGGCGCCGGAGCCCGCGCGGGAGCGGCAGCTTCCGCTCTTTGAACGCTCCGCTCCCGCCGCCGCGGAGTTCGTCCCGCATCTGCTGCCGGCCATTGAGGAGGCTCGGGCGCGGGTCGTCGGCCGCCGGACCTTTCTGGTTTCGCTGCTGCTGCACGTCGCGGTGATCTCGTTTCTGGCGTCCCATCCGGATCTGATCCATCTGGGAGCCCCGGAAGTCCGGCTGCCGCGGGAGGAACCACGAGAGGTGACCATGCTTTACCAGCCGCCCCCGCCGCTGGTCCAGCCGCGGTTGCAGGCGCCTCCGGCTCCGCCGCCGCGTCCTGCCCCGGCGCTGCCGCGGGCGCAGGGCACGCTCGACTCGCCGCTGGAGACCCCGCGGCCCCTGCCCGGCAAGGGCCTTGCCGAGCCGGCCCAGCCAAAGCCGCAGCCGCTCACAGAGTCGGAGGGCGACGCCGAACAGGAACCGCAACAGCCGGCCGGCGCTGAAGCCAGAGGGTTGCGCGATGTCCCGGAAGAATCCCCTCCGGCCTCCGGAAGAGAGCCTTCCCGGACCCCGCTTCCCAAATTGGAGGAGCCGCCGCCCACGGAGGCGCGGTTGCGCCTGCCGGTTCTTCCTCCCCCCGGCCGGGGAACGGACGCCATTCTCCGGGAGATGGCTCGCCAGCAAGCGGAGGGTGGCGGCGGTCAGCGCGGGCTTTCCTCGTTTGTGCCGAATCCAGGCGATCCAAACTTCAATCTGCCCGGTCCGCAAATCCTGTCCGACACCATGGGGGTCAATTTCGACCCCTATCTGTTGCGGGTTTACTTGAGCGTGCAGCGCAACTGGTATTCGGTTATCCCGGAGATCGCGCGGCTGGGTCGAAAAGGCCGTGTCATCTTGCAGTTTCGGATTCTCAAGAACGGCGCAGTGCAGGACTTGCAGATGATGGACGGCTCCGGCACCGCTTCCATGGATCAGGCGGCGTTGTCGAGCATCCGCCTTTCCAATCCCTTTCCCCCCTTGCCGCCGGAGTTTCCCGGCGACGAAATCGTGCTCCGGTTCGGGTACTATTACAATATGCGGCCGGAATACGATTCCGGGCGCTGAGAACACCGTGGCTGCAGAAACCAGCCGGATTGGTGCGATCCCGAGCGTCGCCTCATGAACCTGACCCGCCAGCAATGGATTGGCGCCCTGCTGCTGCTGCTGGCGCTGGCCGGCGCGGCTTGGTGGAAGTACCTGCGCTGGGTTCGTCCCTGACATGCAAAGCCAGCCCGCTCTCGTTGCGGTTCTCGGTCCCACGGCCAGCGGCAAATCGCGGCTAGCCATTGCCATCGCAACGCAATTTGACGGGGAGATTCTCAACTGCGATTCGCTCCAGATGTACCGCTATTTTGACCTGGGCACGGCGAAGGTGCCGCCGGGGGAGCGGGGCGGCATTCCGCACCACTTCCTGGACGTGCTCAACCCCGATGAGCAGTTTGCCGCCGGCGAGTACATGCGGCAGGGCCGCGCCCTGCTGGCGGAGATGGCCGGGCGCGGCAAGCTGCCGATCGTCGTGGGGGGCACCGGATTTTACCTGCGGGCCTTGCTGGAGGGATTGTTTGTCGG
>DATMAF010000544.1:0-2996 GCA_035560315.1 Terriglobia bacterium
TGGAGGAGCCGATCGAGACAACCACCCCGCCGGAGCGATGGGCGGCGCTGCGGCCCGATCCGTTCGATGTGGCCTTCTTTTTGCTCTCGGGCGGCACCACCGGGATTCCCAAGCTGATCCCACGCACCCACGCCGATTACATCCACAGCTCCGTCCAATGCGCCCAGGCGCTGCGCTGGGATCAAGACGTTGTGTTCGTAAACGCCCTCCCGGCCGCGCACAATTTCCCCTTAGGATCGCCGGGACTGGTCGGGGCGCTCTCGGTGGGCGCCGCCGTGGCGATGTGCCCCGCGCCGGCGCCGGAAGCCATCTTCGAAATGATCGAGCGCCACCGGGGCACGTTTCTGGCCGCCAGCCCGGCGCTGCTGATCCATCTGCTCAACGCGCCCTCCCCACCCCAGCGCGACTTGCGTTCCCTGCGCTTCGTGTGCGTCGGCGGCCAGAAGATGCTTCCGGAGTTGGTGGATCGCGGCTACGCGGCATGGCCCCAGGTCCGGCTGGGACACGCCTTTGGCATGGCGGAAGGTCTGGTGAACCTGACCCGCCCGGATGATCCGCCGGAGGTGATCCGGGAAACGCAGGGCCGGCCGGTGTCGCCGGGAGACGAAATTCGCATCGTGGACGAGGAAGGACGGGACGTGCCGCCGGGGGAGGTGGGCGAATTGCTCACGCGCGGCCCCTACACGATACGGGGCTACTACCGCGCCGCGGAGCACAACCAGACGGCCTTCACGCCGGAGGGGTTTTACCGCACCGGGGACATGGTGCGGATGCACCACTCCGGCAACCTGGTGGTGGAGGGACGCAAGAAAGACATGATCAACCGGGGCGGCGAGAAGATCAGCGCCGAAGAGGTGGAAAATCTGATCCTGTGCCACGAGGCCGTCCAGATGGCGGCGGTGGTGGCGATGCCAGACCCGGTCCTGGGGGAGAAGAGCTGCGCCTTTGTCATCCTGCGGCCGGGACACCAGCTCACGCTCCCGCAGTTATCCGCGTTTTTGCTCCAAAAAAAGATCGCCAAGTTCAAACTCCCGGAGCGGCTGGAAGTGGTGGAGGCCTTCCCGCTGACGAGCGTGGGCAAGGTTTCCAAGAAGGACCTGCGGGCGCAAATCGCCGAGCGGTTGCGCCGGGAGCAGGATTCGCAGCTCGACGTCTGAGAATCGTTCCACCGGGCTCCGGCAAAGTCGGGTACACTCTTCGAAGAGCCTTGCGCGGCAGACCTGTGGCAACTGCCGGCGCCGCCCGAAAAGTGAAGACGAAGGAGGAAGCGGGGAAAAACCTATGCTGACATTGCGCGAGTTGCTGGCAGAATCGCAACGCTTCGGGGAGCTCAAGGAAATTCGCCAGCCCATCGATTGGAATGAAGAGATGGGCGCGCTGAACTACATGGTGGCGCAGCGGGAGGACGCCCCGGTGCTGTGGTTCAAAAACATTCGCGACGCCGCCTACGGCTCCAGCGCCGTGTTCAACCTGTTCGGCACCGGCAAGGAGCGCATCGCGCGCACGCTGGGCCTGCCGCGGGGGAGGAGCATCCGCCAGCTCATCGAATACACCAAGGAGAACTTTGGCCGCAAGATTCCGCCGCGCCGGGTGCCGGAGTCGAAGGCTCCGGTGAACGAAGTGATCCTGGAGGGCGACCAGATCGACCTGCGGAAATTCCCCGCCCCGAAAATGTGGCCGCGCGACGGCGGGCGCTACCTGGGAACGTGGGACGTGCTGGTGACGCGCGACCTGGAAGACGGCCACTTGAACCTGGGCACCTACCGCCAGATGATCCACGGGCCGCGCGAACTGTTCTGCTACTGGTCGCCGGGCAAGGACGCGCGCCTGCAAAGCGAGCGCTACTGGGCGCAGAACAAGCCCTTCCCGGTGGCGGCGGTTTACGGGCCGGACCCGCTGCTGCTGGTGGTGGGCTGCCTCACGGTCGCCAAGACGGAATCGGAGTACGACTACGCCGGCGGCCTGGCCAACGAGCCGGTGGAGGTGTTTCACAGTGAGCTGACCGGCCTGGACCTGCCGGCATCGGCGGAGATCATCGTCGAAGGCTTTATGCAGCCGGGCAAGGAAGGGCTGGAGGGCCCCTTCGGAGAGTTCACCGGCTACTACGGCCGTCCGGAATCGAAAACCCCCCTGATTGATGTGCAGCGCATTCGCATGCGCAACAACCCTATCCTGACTTGCGCCCTGATGGCCGATCATCCGGCCAACGAGCAGGGCTTGCTGTATGCCATCGCGCGCGGCGCAAAGATCTGGAACGATCTCGACAAGCTCGGCATCCCCGGCGTCAAGGGAGTCTATTGCCCGCCGTGCGGCGCAGGAGGATTCGGGATCACCACCATCGCCATCGAACAGCGCTACCCCGGCCATGCCTCGCAGGTGGCAACCCTGGCGGCGCAGTGCCCCGCCGGAGCGTATTTCTCCAAGCTCATCATCGTGGTGGACGAGGATATCGATCCCACCGATATGAACCAGGTGCTGTGGGCCATGGCCACGCGCTTCAGCCCCGCCGACGACATCGACATCCTGCGCAGCACCTGGTCCACTTGGCTCGATCCCACCAAAAATCCCCCGGAAGAACGCCCCTGGGGATCCAAAGCGATCATCAACGCCTGCAAAGAGCACAAATATCTGCACGTATTTGCCAAGCGGAATCGCCTCCGCCGGGAGGTATATGACCGGCTGGCAGCGCGATGGAAAGAGTTCGGGCTGGAGGGAGAGCCGCCACAGTTGACGACGTTTGAGGATCCCCTGGAACCTTCCCCGGCGCGGCCCACTCCCCAACCGGAGGAGCAGGAGTCCGGAATGAGAATGTAGCGGGCGGGCCGCCCCTGCCGGGTGCCGGCGGCGCGCTGGAACCGTTTCTATTGGAACAATACCTCACCGCGGAAGAGCTCGAAGTAAGCCCCGCGTTTCTTGACGCTCGCAAGAACGGTTCGACCCACTACCTTCTGTCGGAGGTGAGCGCGCCGCATGGCCCGGATCTTTTACGGTACCTG
>DATMAF010000545.1:0-9352 GCA_035560315.1 Terriglobia bacterium
GGCCGGACGCCATCTCCGCTGGAAAAGGGCTTCCATCCGATCTCGCCGCCGTTGGTAAGGATCGGGCTTCGGAACGCAACGCCTAGTGAGATACTGCCGCAGGGCAAGCCTGACGTCAATCGGAATCTGGTGTATGGTGGAAGTTGGCGGCGGAAGACGTGGCTGGCCGTAGGCGCATTTTTGATCCCGCGATGACCCATAAATACACCAATCAACTCATCCACGAAACCAGCCCCTATCTGTTGCAGCACGCTCACAACCCCGTGAACTGGTACCCCTGGGGCGAGGAGGCGCTGCGGCTGGCCCGCGAGCAGAACAAGCCCATCTTCTTAAGCATCGGCTACGCCGCCTGCCACTGGTGCCACGTCATGGAGCACGAAAGCTTCGAGGACGAGGCCGTCGCCGAGGTGCTCAACGAGCACTTCATCTCCATCAAGGTGGATCGCGAGGAGCGGCCCGACCTCGACGAGATTTACATGAACGCCACCATCCTGTTCACGCGCGGCCACGGCGGCTGGCCGATGAGCGTCTGGCTGACCCCGGAGGGCAAACCCTTCTACGCCGGAACCTACTTCCCCCCACGCGACATGTATGGCCGGCCCGGCTTTCGCACCCTGCTGCTGCACATCGCCCAAACCTGGAAAGAGAAGGGGCCCGCCGTCGTTCAGGATGCCGCCAAGGTAACCGAGATTCTCTCGCAGTTGCACTCCGTTGCTGCCGGGACGATCCTGGGCCGGGAAGAAATCTCGAAGCTGGCCCGGCAGATTGCCGGGGCGTTCGATGCGCGCCACGGCGGGCTGGCGAGCGGCTCCAACAAGTTTCCGCCCAGCATGGCCATGGAGCTGCTGCTGCGCGAGAATCGCGCACGCCGCGATGCGGCGCTGACCGGGCCGGTGGAGTTGACG
The DNA here is from genome assembly GCA_035560315.1 of Terriglobia bacterium. Taxonomy (GTDB): domain Bacteria; phylum Acidobacteriota; class Terriglobia; order 2-12-FULL-54-10; family 2-12-FULL-54-10; genus DATMAF01. The sequence continues at coordinate 906 of DATMAF010000545.1, forward strand.
CTCGACCGCATGGCGCGCGGGGGCATCTCCGACCATCTCGGCGGCGGCATCCATCGCTACTCCACCGATCCGCAGTGGCTGGTGCCGCACTTCGAGAAGATGCTTTACGACCAGGCGCTGGTCAGCAGCATCTATCTCGACGGCTACCTCGCCACCGGCCGGAAACAGTTCGCTGCCACCGCCCGGAGCATCTTTGACTATGTGCTGCGCGCACTGCGCGGCCCCGAAGGCGGCTTCTGCTCCGCCGAAGACGCCGACAGCGAAGGCAAGGAAGGGCTGTTCTACCTGTGGACCTGGGAGCAGGTGCACGATGCGCTCGGCGAGGACGCCGACCTGTTCTGCTCGTTCTACGACGTAACGGCCACCGGCAACTGGGATCATCCCGGCGACGCCCACGTTCCCGAAGGGCCCAAGAACATCCTGCGCATCCTGCGACCGGTTGAAGAGGCGGCGCGGATTTACGGCATGACGCCGGCAGAACTGGAGAGGCGGCTTTCAGCGGCGCGCGAGAAGCTGTTTGCGGTGCGTGAGAAACGCGCCCACCCCGGCCTGGACGACAAGGTGCTTACGGCCTGGAACGGCCTGATGATCGCCTCGCTCGCCAAAGGCGCGGCGGTGCTGGAGGAACCGCGCTTGCGCGATGCGGCTGTCAGTGCGGCGGAGTTTGTCCTGGCCAAGCTACAACGCGAGGGCCGTCTGCTGCGCTCCTGGCGCAACGGCCAGGCCAAGCTGATGGCCTATATCGACGACTACGCCTTCCTGATCGAAGGCCTGATCGGGCTGTACGAGCTCACCGGGGAACTGCGCTGGCTGAATGAAGCCGAGCGGCTGACGGACACCGCCATTCGTTACTACTGGGATGAAGCGGGCGGCGGGTTCTTCTTCACGGCCTCCGATCACGAGCAGTTGATCGTGCGCAGCAAGATCGCCACGGACAACGCCATCCCCTCCGGGAACTCCGTGATGGCGATGAACCTGATGAAGCTGCATGTGCTTCTGGATCGCCCCGATCTGCGCGAGAAGGCCGGGGCGATCCTGAGCCTCTATAGCGCCGCGGCGCAGCAGAATCCCTTTGCGCACGAGCGGCTGCTGTGCGCATTAGAGGCTTGGCACGAGGGCTTTCAGGAGATCGCCATCGTCGGCCCGATGAATGACCCGCAGACGAAAGAATTGCTCGGCGTTGTCCATGGTACCTATCTGCCGAACAAGGTGGTGGCGCTGTTCGACCCAGCGTCGCCCAATGCCGCCGAGAGCGCGCGCCGCGTGCCGCTGCTGGCCGGCAAGAAGATGATCGATGGCCAGCCCGCCGCCTACCTCTGCCGCAACTACACCTGCCAGGCCCCTGCCACGGACCCGCGGCGGCTGGCCGAACAACTCAAATCCACCTGATTCTTCATCACCCCCCTGCCATCCTGCGATAGATTGGAAATTCACAGGTGAGAACGGCATGATTCCGCTTGAGCAGGTTCTGATCGCCGTCGCCGTGCTGCTGCTGGTCGCCGTGCTGGCCAGCAAGGCATCGGACCGGCTCGGCATCCCGTCGGTCCTTCTGTTTCTGCTGGTGGGGATGCTGGCGGGCTCGGAAGGACCGGGGGGCATCCCTTTTGACGACGCTCGCCTGGCGCAATCCGTCGGCATCATTGCCTTGGTCTTCATCCTGTTTGCGGGCGGGCTGGACACTCGCTGGGAGGAGGTCTCCAGAGTTTTCTGGAAGGGCCTGAGCCTGGCCACGCTGGGCGTGGCGCTGACGGCCCTGCTGGTGGGCGCCTTCGCTGCCTACTTGCTGGGCATTTCCTGGCTGGAGGGTCTGCTGCTCGGCTCGATTGTCTCCTCCACAGACGCCGCCGCCGTCTTCGCCATTTTGCGATCCCGCGGAGCAAGCCTCAAGGGACGAACCAAGCCGCTGCTGGAGCTCGAATCCGGCAGCAACGACCCCATGGCGGTCTTTCTGACGCTGGCCGTCATCCGGCTGCTGACCCGGCCGGAGGAGCCGGTTCTCGATCTGGCCTCGATGTTCATTTTGCAGATGGCCCTCGGCGGGATTCTGGGCTACGCGCTGGGCAAAGCGGCCATCGCCCTGCTGAACCATCTGAAGCTGGAGACCGAGGGCCTTTACCCGGTGCTGACGCTGGCCTGGGCCTTGCTCACCTACGGCGCGACAACGGTTGTTGGGGGCAACGGGTTTTTGGCCGTCTACCTGGCGGGTATCGTGATGGGCAATGGCGACTTCATCCACAAGCGCAGCCTGCTGCGCTTCCAGGATGCCCTGGCATGGCTGATGCAGATCGCCATGTTTCTGACCCTGGGCCTGCTCGTGTTTCCATCACGGCTGGTTCCCGTCATCGGGGTCGGACTGCTGATCTCGCTCTTCCTGATGTTCGTGGCGCGCCCGGCGAGCGTCTTCCTGAGCCTGGCATTCGCGCGTATGGGACTGCGCCACAAATTGATGATCTCCTGGGTCGGGCTGCGCGGAGCCGTGCCGATCATTCTGGCCACTTTCCCGCTGGTCGCGGGCGTTCCGCACGCGGACCTGCTGTTTAACATCGTCTTTTTCATTGTCCTGACGTCGGTGTTATTGCAGGGAACTACTTTGCCATTAGTGGCGAAATGGCTGGGCCTGCGCGCCCCGCTCAGTGCCCGGAGCAAGTATGAGCTGGAGCTGTTCTCCGGAAAGTCCGACAGCGAACTGGCCGAGATTACGGTTTCGGAATCCTCGCCGGCGGTGGGCAAGCAGGTTGTGGAGTTGCAACTGCCCAGGTCCTCCCTGATCGTGCTGCTGAACCGGAACGGCACCTCGCTCGTCCCGCGCGGCGCTACGGTCCTTCAGCCCGGCGATACCTTGCTGCTGCTCTCCAGCAAGGCCGATCTTGCCGCCGTGCGCTCACTGTTCGACCCCGCATCGAGCCGGCAGGAACAGTGACCTCCAATTTTCAGTTATACTCAAGAGTTCATTCGCTTCCATGTGGTCGCGCCGGTGAGGAAACTATGAAATCGAGTAAGCAGTTGAAGCATCGGAGTTTTGAGGTGTCGGAGGGGCCGGCGCGGGCGCCGCATCGGGCCATGTTCCACGCCATGGGCTTTACCGACGAGCAGATCGCGCGCCCGCACATCGGCGTGGCTTCCAGTTGGAACGAGATCACCCCTTGCAATTTTCATCTTAATCACTTGGCCAAAAAAGCCAAGGAAGGTGTGACGGCGGCGGGCGGAACGCCCTTCGAGTTCGGCACCATCGCCGTCTCGGACGCCATTGCCATGGGCCACGAGGGCATGAAGGCCTCGCTGGTGAGCCGCGAGGTCATCGCCGATTCGGTGGAGTTGATGGCCCTCGGCGAGCGCTTCGACGGCCTGGTGACGATCGCCGGTTGCGACAAGAGCCTGCCGGGCATGGTGATGGCTCTGGCGCGGCTGAACATCCCCGGCGTGTTTCTCTATGGCGGCAGCATCCTGCCGGGCCAGTACTGCGGCCGGGACGTAACCATTCAGGACGTGTTTGAGGCCGTGGGGGCGCACGCCCGCGGCAAGATGTCGCTCGAAGAGCTGTCCGAGTTGGAGCATGCCGCCTGCCCCGGTGCGGGCTCCTGCGCCGGGCTGTATACCGCCAACACCATGGCCGAGGCCACCGAAGCGCTGGGCATCGCGCTGCCCGGAACGGCCACGCCTCCGGCGGTGAGCGAGCGCCGCCAGGAGGCCAGCTTCCAGTGCGGCCAGGCGGTGCTGAACCTGCTCGCCGAGGGCATCCGGCCCCGCGACATCCTGACGCGCAAAGCCTTTGAGAACGCCATCACGGTGGTGGTGGCCACCGGCGGCTCGACCAATTCCGTGCTGCACCTGCTGGCCATCGCCCGCGAGGCCGGAGTGAAGCTGACCATCGACGACTTCAACGCCATCAGCCGCCGCACCCCGCACATCGCCGACATGCGCCCCGGCGGGCAGTACGTGATGGCGGACCTGGACCGCGCCGGGGGGGTGCCGGTGCTGATGAAGATGCTCTACGACGCCGGCCTCATCCACGGCGACGCGCTGACGGTCAGCGGCAAGACGGTGAAGGAGAATTTGAAATCCGTCAAGCTCGACCGCAGTTCGAACGGCGTGGGAAAGGTCCTCCATCCCGTTAAGAAACCGCTCTCGCCGACCGGCACGCTGGTCATCCTGAAAGGCAACCTGGCTCCGGAAGGCGCGGTCGTGAAGACGGCCGGCGTGAAGAAGCTGCGGATGCAAGGCCCGGCGCGGGTCTTCGACGGCGAGGAGGCAGCCATGAAGGCGATCCTTGCCGGAAAGGTAAAGGCGGGCGACATTGTCGTCATCCGCTACGAAGGCCCCAAGGGCGGCCCCGGCATGCGGGAGATGCTGGCCGTTACGGGAGCGATTGTCGGCGAGGGGCTGGGCGACAAGGTGGCGCTGCTCACCGACGGCCGCTTCTCCGGAGCCACCCACGGTCTGATGGCCGGGCACGTCGCCCCGGAAGCGTTCGTCGGCGGGCCCATTGCGGCGCTTACGGAAGGCGACCGCATTACCTTCGACGCCGTGAAGGGCGAGCTCTCCGTGGCGCTGTCAGACGAAGAGATTCGCCGGCGGCTGGCCAAATGGAAGCCGCCGGAACCGAAGTACACCACCGGCGCACTGGCCAAGTACGCCAAGCTGGTCTCTTCAGCCTCCGAAGGCGCAGTCTGCCGCTGAACCTCAGTTACAATGGGGATGTGACGAGAATCCGGCTGCAGATTGACATCGGCGGGACGATCGGCACCGAGGCCTGGGATACTCTGAAGCATTACGAGGAGGCCACCAGCGGATGGTTCGGGCCGGAAGAGGGTTCGCGAGGCCCCTGTGAGCACCTGCCTTCGGAGCCCCACCAGGAAGGGGAATGGTTTGGGGCGGTCGTGCTGGTGGAGCATCCTCTGCTGGCCGAGTACGCCGTGGCCCACTATCTGGAACAGCCCCGCGTCAAAGACGCATTTCGTGAACCGGAGGAGCCGGAACAGGCCTGACGCCTCACTGCGGCTCGGCCCCAAACGAAATCTTGAAGGCAGGAAATGATTCATGGCCAAGAAACTCATCCGGGTAATGAACACGACGTTTCGGGACGGATTTCAATCCTGTCTCGGAGCGCGCGTGCTGACTCCGGATTTCCTCCCGGCGGTGGAGGCCGCGCGCGAGGCTGGGTTCGACCACTTTGAATTCGGGGGTGGGGCCCGCTTCCAGGCGCTGTATTTCTATTGTGGGGAAGACGCCTTCCGGATGATGGATTCTTTTCGCGAGGCGGCAGGACCAGCGGCAAATCTGCAAACGCTGGGACGCGGCATCAGCGTGGTGGGGCTTGACAGCCAGCCCTCCGACATCATTGAATTGCACGCCAAGCTCTTCAAAAAACACGGGACAACGACCGTCCGGAGCTTCGACGCCTTAAACGATGTGAACAATCTGGTCTATCCCGGCCAGATGATCAAGAAGCATGGCCTGCGGCACGAAATTTGCATCACCATGATGGCGCCGCCCCCGGAATGCAACGGCGTGCATGACGCTGCCTTTTATCTGAAAAAGCTGGATGAGATCCTGGCGGCGGAAGTGGAGTTTGATTCGCTGTGCTTCAAGGATGCCACCGGCACCGCAACGCCGGCGGCGGTTTACGAAACCATCCGGGGCGCCCGCCAGAAGCTGGGCAACGGCGTGCACATCCGGATGCACACCCATGAAAGCGCCGGCATCTCGGTGCTCTGTTACAAGGCCGCGCTCGATGCCGGAGCCGACGGGATAGACCTGGCCATGGCGCCGGTCTCGGGGGGGAACTCGCAGCCGGATGTCCTGACCATGTGGCACGCCTTGCGGGGCACCGAATACGACTTGGGTCTCGACGTCAACAAGGTGATGGAGGCGGAACGGGTTCTGAAACAGTGCCTGAGCAAGTACGAATTGTTGCCGGAAGGCCTGTTGGTGGAGCCGCTGATTCCCTGGGCCCCGATGCCCGGCGGGGCATTGACCACCAATACTCAAATGATGCGGGAGCTCGGCATTCTCGACAAGTATCCGAAGATTTTCGCCAAGATGGGCGAGTGCGTCCTGCGCGGCGGCTTGGGCACGTCCGTTACGCCCGTCTCGCAGTTCTATTTTCAGCAGGCGTTCAACAATTTTATGATGGGAGACTGGAAGCGCATTGCCGAGGGGTACGGCAAGATGGTCCTGGGCTACTTTGGCCGGACGCCGCAGCCTCCCGATCCGGAGATTGTGGCCATCGCCAGCAAACAACTGGGACTGGAGCCGACCAGCGAAGACCCCCGCGCGAGGGACGACCGCGACCCCAAGAAGGGAGTGGCGGCGGCCAAGAAGATGCTCGCCGAGGCGGGGATCAGCGATCTGTCGGAGGAGAACATCTTTATCGTGGCCACCTGCAAGGAGCGGGGGGTTCAATTTCTCCAGGGAAAGGCCACGGTCAATGTCCCTTACAAGAAAGAAACCCCAGCGCAATCGCGTCAGAAACCCGTATCCGTCTAAGACTCCCGCCGGAACATTTCTCATCCGGATCATGACCAGCGGCGTGGCGCGAAGGCCGCTGCGGGGACTTCTTGCAAAGGGGCTCAACCCCCTGTAAAATATAGTTTTTTATCATACCGGCCCGCTGGCGGAATTCCAGGCGAGCGCGCGGAAGGTATGACCTTGTAGGAGGGGCAAGATGGCTCAGGAGGGCTGGAATCCCAGCACGTACGGTATCGAGGAGCACGGCATCCAGCACGCCCGCAACGTGTATTGGAACCTGCCGGCCCCGGCGCTCTATGAGCACGCCGTGCGACGGGGCGAAGGAATGATTTCCCACCTGGGCCCCCTGGTGGTGAACACCGGAAAATACACCGGTCGGTCTCCGAACGACAAATTTGTCGTGAGCGAGCCATCCAGCAAGGATCAGATCTGGTGGGGTCCGGTGAACCGGCCGGTGGAGCAGGAGCAGTTCGACCGCTTGCTGCACCGGGTGCTGGCTTATCTCCAGGGCAAGGATCTCTTTGTGCAGGATTGCTACGCCGGAGCCGATCCCGTCTATCGCAAACCCATTCGCGTCATCAGCGAGTACGCCTGGCACAGCCTGTTTGCCCGGAATATGTTTATCCGGCCCGACTGGTCGAAGGTGCACCAGCACGTCCCGGAGTACACCCTCATCGCCGTTCCCAATTTCAAGGCCAACCCGGCGGTGGACGGCACGCGCTCCGAGGCGTTCATCTATCTGCACTTCGGCAAGAAGCTGGTGCTGATCGGCGGCACGCAGTACGCCGGCGAACTGAAAAAGTCCGTGTTCACGATCCTGAACTACTGCCTGCCGCTCGAGAATGTGTTTTCAATGCACTGCTCGGCCAATGTCGGCGCCGACGGCGACGTGGCCTTGTTCTTCGGCCTGTCCGGCACCGGCAAGACAACCCTTTCCACCGACGCCAAGCGCAAGCTGATTGGCGATGACGAACATGGCTGGAGTGACAGCGGCGTCTTCAATTTCGAGGGCGGCTGCTACGCCAAGGTCATTCGTCTGTCGCCCACGGCCGAGCCGGAGATCTACGAGACGACGCGGCAGTTCGGCACCGTGCTCGAAAACGTGGTGATGGATCCGGTAACGCGGCGGCTGAACCTGGACGACGATTCGCTCACGGAGAACACCCGCGCCTGTTATCCGCTGAACCAGATCGCCAATTCCGAACGCTCCGGCATGGCGGGCCATCCTCAGAATGTCATCATGCTGACCGCCGACGCCTTTGGCGTGATGCCGCCGGTCTCCAAACTGACGCCGGAGCAGGCCATGTACCATTTCCTCTCCGGCTACACTGCCAAGGTGGCCGGCACCGAGCGCGGGGTGAGCGAGCCGCAGGCCACCTTCTCAACCTGCTTCGGCGCGCCGTTCCTGGTCCTGCAACCCTCCGTCTACGCCAATCTCCTCAAAGAAAAACTCAACAAGCACAAGGCTCAGTGCTGGCTGGTGAATACCGGCTGGGGCGGCGGACCCTACGGCGTGGGCAAGCGCATCTCGATTGCGCACACCCGCGCCATCATCAACGCCATCCTGGAGGGCAAGCTCCGGAACGTGCCCACTCGGCCGGATCCGGTCTTCGGACTGCACATTCCGGAATCCTGCGACGGCGTCCCGACGGAGATTCTGACCCCGCGCAACACCTGGAAGAATCCGGCCGATTACGACGCCAAAGCGCGGGAACTGGCAAAGCGTTTTGAGAAAAACTTCGAGAGCTTCTCTCCGACTGTCTCCGATGCGGTGTGCGCCAGCGGTCCCCGCAGCCTGTGAGTCGGGACCCGGGATTCATCGTCGGCAGTCTGGAACCCACAGCGGAAGCGGCTTGACCGCTGCCTCCAAAGCCGCTAGCATAGAAACAGCATTGGCAACCTGGGGCGCTATCGTCTAGGGGTTAGGACGTGAGATTCTCAATCTCAAAACCCGGGTTCGATTCCCGGTAGCGCTACCA
>DATMAF010000546.1:0-3650 GCA_035560315.1 Terriglobia bacterium
AATCCGCAATCCTCATGGGTTTCCTCTTGCTCGCTTCGCTGCCTGGCGTGGCTGCCTCCGAGGATCTCCGTCTGGTTGCGGCCGCCAAGGAGAGGAACATGGCCGCGCTGCGCGCCCTGCTGAACGAACATGCGGCTGTCAATGCTTCCCAGCCCGACGGCGCCACCGCCTTGCACTGGGCCGCCCACTGGGATGACCGGCAAGCGGCCGAACTGCTGATCGCCGCCGGCGCCAACGTCAATGCCAAAAATGACTATGGCATCACGCCGTTGTTCCTGGCCTGCACCAATGGCAGCGCAGCTATGGTGGAACTGCTGCTTCAGGCAGGCGCGGACGCCCGCGCCGTTCTCCCCTCCGGGGAAACGGTCTTGATGACCTGCGCGCGGGCGGGCAGCGCCGAGGCCGTGAAGAAACTGCTGGAACGCGGAGCGGAGGTCAACGCCAAAAATCACGAAGATGGCCAGACCGCGCTGATGTGGGCCGTCGCCCAGAAGCATCCGGAAGTGGTTGCCACGCTGATCGCGCACGGCGCCGATCTCCACGCGCGCTCGAAGGGCGGCTTTTCGCCTCTTCTGTTCGCCGCGCGCGTCGGCGACGTGGAGTCGGCGCGGTTGCTGCTGGCCGCCGGGGCGAACGTCAACGAAGCGATGCCGAACAAAGCCCGCGCGCCCCATCTCACGAGCCGCTACGGCGAAGCGCCGCAAGGCGCTTCCCCGCCGGCGGAGGAACCGCAACTCGGCACCACAACGCCGCTGCTGATGGCCAGCGCCAGCGGGCATGAGGAACTGGCCATCTTCCTCCTCCAGAACGGGGCGGATCCCAACGCCGTGGACGAGTACGGCGCCACGGCGCTGCATTACACCGTCCTCAAGGGCATCGCCTCCATGAACGGCGTTTCGCTGGCCAACTATGTTTCCTATCTCTTCCGGCCCAATATGCCCCATCTCGCAAAGGCGCTGCTGGAACACGGAGCCAACCCGGACGCCCGCATTCTCAAAGGGGTTCCGGTGGCCGGCGGCCGGGGCGCCGATGCCAGCGGCGCGACTGCGTTCCTGCTGGCGGCCGCGGCCAATGACACCCATATTATGCGGCTGCTGGTGGAACATGGCGCCAATCCCCGGCTGGTGGCGGATGACAACCGTACGGCGATCATGGCCGGAGCGGGGCTGGGGCGCGTCCAGGATTTTACGCCGCAGGAAGAGCAGGCCGCGCTCGAATGTCTGAAATTCGCGGTGTCGCTCGGCGGGGATGTCAATGCGGTTGATGCCAAGAACCGCACGGCGCTGCACGGCGCCACCAACCTGGGCGCCAACACGCTGATCCGCTTCCTTGCGGAACAGGGAGCGAAGCTGGACGTCAGGGACATCTATCAGCAGACGCCCCTCAGCATCGCCTCAGGCGTGCATCTGCCCTGGACGCCGAAGGGGGAGGAGTTGGGCGAAGTGGTCCGCAGGGAGACCGCAGACCTGCTCCTGCAATTGGGAGCCACGCCCCTGGACACTCCCGGCTATTTCACGCCGGTGGAGCAAGAAAGCGACGCCTACCGGCTGAATCCCCGCCGCACGGTGCCGGGCGTTGCGGTGCCCGACTAAACTGCGGGAGAAGTCCTCGCCTCGTTCCTTGTCGTCCTGCCTTGCCCGGAACTCCGCTACACGGAGAGCAGATCCAGCCGGCCAGTGCTGTCGCCGAGGCGATCCAGCGGGACTTTCAACATGTCCATGACCGTCAGCAGCAGGTTGGTCATCGGCGTGTCCTGCGGATAGCGCAGGTGCCGGCCGCCTTTGATTTGCCCGCCCCCTCCGCCCAGCAACAAAATCGGCAGATTGTCGTGCCAGTGCAGGTTGCCGTCGCTGAGGCTGCTGCCATAGATCATAATGGTGTGATCGAGAAGCGAGCCGTCGCCGTCCGGGGTGGAGCGCAGGCGCTCCAGGAAATACGCCAGGTGCTTGGCCTGATAGATATTGATCTGGATCACCTTGTCGATTTTGTCCTGCTTGTACTGGTGATGCGTCAGGGAATGGTGCCCTTCCGGGATGCCGATCTCCTGATAGGTGCGCCCGCCGAATTCGCGCCCGGTCATGAAGGTAATGACGCGCGTCAGATCGGTCTGGAAGGCCAGCACCTGCATGTCGTACATGATCTTGGCGTGCTCGGTGAAGGTCGCGGGCACCCCCGGCGGCCGCTCCAAAGTGGGCAACTCGCGGGCCGACTGCTCCTCCGCCTTCTGGATGCGCCGCTCGACATCGAGAACCGCATCCAGGTACTCCGCCAGCTTGGCGCGATCCGTGGGCCCGAGTCCGGTCAGCAACTGTGAGACTTTCTCCGTGACCGAATCCAGAATGCTGCGGTCTCGCTGGATCTGCCGCAGGCGCACCTGCGGATCGGTGCTGTCCGTGTCGCCGAAGAGCCGCTCGAAAACGGCGCGCGGGCGATTCTCCATGGGAATGGGGGTCGTAGGAGTGCGCCAGCACAACGTGTTCATGTAGGCGCAGGTGTAGCCCGCCTCGCACTGCCCCAGCAATTCGGGAGAATCCAGGGCCAGCTCCAGGGATGCCAGTTGCGTGTGCTTGCCCAGCTCCCGGGCCACGATCTGATCGGCTGAGGTCGCCACCAGCGTGTCGGCCCCCTCGGTTTTGCGCGGATGCACGCCGGTCAGGAAGGTGGCTCCGGCGCGGGCATGGTCGCCGGTGTTTTCTCCCGGCAGGGCGCGTCCGGCGTTGTGCGCCAGCCCGCTGAGCACCAGCATCTGATCTCGGAAGGGCGCCAGCGGCTCCAGGATGGGGCTCAGCGCATAGCCGGGCCCGTCAGTGGCCGGCGTCCACCGGTCCATGATCATGCCGTTGGCCGCATAGACGATGGACAGGCGCAGCGGCGGCTGGGCGGCCGGAGAACGGGCCGACGCCCCGGCCGGCACCATGGCATCGAGCAGCGGAAGGGCCAGCGAGGTGCCCAAGCCGCGCAAAAAGGTGCGGCGGGGAATGGCCTTCTGGAAGATTGTCATCATGCTCCTGCCCTCCTCATCTGGAATGGCGTGCTGCGCACGATTCCAACAATGAGCGCTGACCAGCGATAGTCATGGGAAGCGGCTTCCCGCACAATGGAGCGCACCGCCGGCGCGTCATAATACTCGAGCCCGCGGCCCAAGGCGTAGGTTAGCAGCTTTTCCGCCACCGTGGTCACAAACTGATCGGAACGCTGTAGCAGCAGATGGCGCAGTTCCGCCGGCCCGGCGAATCGAGTCCCGTCCGGCAGAATGCCGGAAGCGTCGATCGGACCGTTGGCGTCGCGCCAGCGCCACTTGCCCGTGGCATCGAAGTTTTCCAGGGCAAAGCCCAGCGGATCCATAATGCGGTGGCAACTGGCGCAGGCGGGGTTGGCGCGGTGTCGTTCCATCATCTGGCGCACGGAAAGCGGCTTGCCATCGGAGCTGTTCTCTTCCAAAGAAGGGACATTGGGGGGAGGCGGGGGAGGCGGAGTTCCGAGCAGTTGTTCCAGCACCCATTTGCCGCGCAGGACCGGAGAAGTGCGGGTGGCATAAGAAGTCACCGCCAGGATGCTGGCCTGCCCCAGAAGGCCCTTGCGATTTTCATCGCTCACCGCGACACGGCGAAAGTGCTCGCCATAGACGTTGGAAACGCCATAGTGGCGGG
>DATMAF010000547.1:0-3959 GCA_035560315.1 Terriglobia bacterium
GGCTGGGGCAGCGGCTGGCTCAGGTAGGCGACGCGCAACAGGTCGAGCGGCGCCTCCCGGAGCCGGCGCAGAATGGCCTCGGGCGGCTCAACCACCGTTTCATGCACCACCCAGGCGCGGGGGCAGGGGGAAGGGTTCTCATAAATCTTCCATTCCCCGCTCGTAAAGACGGGCGCTTCCGAGCGGTCCGCGCCTTTTCCCAGGGTGTAACGGACATTGAGCAGACAGGCGGTGTTGGGTGTCCACAGGCTGTTGAAGTAATCCGCCAGCATGCTCACGCCGGCGCCGTGGGTAGTCTGAATTTCATAAATGTCGCCCATGCCGTGGGCCGTGGCGTCCGGGTCGAAATCCATGCGGAACAGTCCCGGCTGGGAGCGCAGGTAGCGGGCCACCTCGCGCAAGCTGCGCAGTTCCAGGATGTGATCGGCGTTGGCCGCCTCCTCCACCATCTGGTTTTTGAAGGTGTCGTTGAAGGCATAGAGGTCGGCCAGGATAACCGCCACCACGGCGAAGCGGGCCAGCCCGTGGCGGTGGCCGCGCTGGAGGTAGCTGTACGCGGCCCAGCAGGCCAGCAGCACGACCAGCGTCAGGTAGGCCTGCTCCTCCACCGCCGGCTTTTCGATCAGCAGGGGCAGACCCAGCGCCGGCAGCAGGATGGCCACCGTCCAGCCCAGGACGCGGTTGATCCGCCGGTAGAACAAGGAGCCGGCCGTGTCGTCGGCCAGCAGGCTCTGCATGCCGAAGCCGGCCAGCAGGGCCATCGCGAAGTGCGTCAGGTAAATGAAGCGGCCGGCCTCCCACAGCTTGTCGAAATAGGGAATCAGGGAGTAGGCCAGGCCGTGGAGGAGGGAATAATCTCCCAGGCTGAGCAGGAAGGAGAGCGTAGCCAGACCGGCCAGATACTTCACCCAGGGCGCTGCCCAGTTCCGCCACACGCCGATCACGGTGAGCACCAGAGGAAAGATGCCGAAGTAGGGGCCGTATTCGGCGTCGCCCGGGTAGACCCCGCCAAACAAAAATCCGAGCACGGCGCGCGGCGCCTGATGGACAAAGCCCCCGGAGACAAAGTACGGAATGCGTTCCGCAAAGGGTCCCGACCATTCCGTGGTCCAGCGCCTGGCCCGTTCCGCGTACTCCAGGGACGGCAGCAACTGCACCGCGCCGGCGGCAAAGGAAACGGCGCCGATGAGGAGAACGACGGCCACCGCGGCGGCCACTCGCTGGCGCGGCGAAACGCGTGCGGGGAGGGCCGCGTCCGTCCGGCAGGCGAAAAATCCGGCGGCGCTGACCACCGCCAGCACATCCATGAACGGCACGTGGATGCTGCCGGCCAGCAGAGCCAAGCCCAGCGCCAGGCCGGCGCCGCAGGCGTAGCCGAGGCGGCGGGAAACCGTCGGCGAGCGCAAGGCGCGCAGCAGCAAAAAGAAGAGCAGCGGGAGCCACAGCGCGCTGTCCATCATATAGGGCCAGCCGAGCCGGCCGGTGAATCCGCCCAGAGAGAAGCAGACCGCCGCGACGAAGGCGGCAAACTCATTGGCGATGCCGAGCTCGCGGGCGCAAAGGAACAGGAAAAATGCCGCCAGCAGGTGCGCCAGAATATACATCTGGTGCAGGACCCGCTCGGACAGATATCCCTCGGAATCGAATGGCCACAGGTACAAGGGGAGCTTCAGGGGATAGAACAGCCCGGTCTGCGATTCCCCGATATAGCTGTGTCCGGAAAGCGTATAGGGGTCCCAGAGGGGAAGCCGGCCTTGCTGGATGGAGCGCGCGGCGAAGCTGTACCAGGCGTAGGTCTGGTTGGCCCCCTCGCGGCTCAGCACCAGAGAAAACTGGCTGGTGAACAGGATCTTCCAGAAGAAAAGCGCGACCGCGACGGTAAGCAGCAGGTACCACCGCAGGGGACCGGACATAGGCGCCATCTTAACATAGTCGCGCCGAGGGGCCGCCGGACGGGGGCAACTGCTTGCCCCGCGCTGGTTGTGCTGCCGGGCAGGAAACCTTTCCGGCCCGCCGGCGCATCTTTGGATGATAGAGGGCAGATTTGAGGTAACGGCCTACATACCTGGATATGAACCAAACCCGTCGCCCTTAGCTAAGATTTCCAACGGAGGAAGTGGCATATGGACCTCAGAGTGTTGAGAGGCCGGTTCCGGCGAGTGCGTTCCCGCGCCGGGATGCTGGTCATCGCGGTCGCCTTCATCGCCGGCATGGTGGCCAGCCCGATGCTCACGCGCGGCGTGAGCGCCGCCGGGCAGCAGGCCGCAACGCCGGAGCCGATTCGCATCCCCTCGCCGGCGCAGTTGTCGTCCGAGTTCACCAAGATCGTCAAGCAGCTTGCCCCGGCGGTGGTCAACATCAATACGGAATCGACCGTTACCACCAGTTGGCGAGGCCGGCAGAACCCCTTTGGGAATACGCCGTTCGAGGATTTCTTCAACCGCTTCTTTGATCCCCGGCAGGGGCCGGAACCCTTCAAGCAGCGGAGTCTGGGTTCGGGAGTGATTGTGGATCCTGCCGGCTACATCCTTACCAACCATCATGTGGTGGGCAAGGCGGAGCGGATTCGCGTCAAGATGCAGGATGATCCGAAGCTGTATGACGCCAAGGTGATCGGCTCGGACGAGGAAACGGACCTGGCGGTCATCAAGATCGAAGCCTCCAAGCCGCTTCCCTATGCCCGCATGGGGAACTCCGACGGGCTTGCGGTCGGCGACTGGGTGCTGGCCATCGGCAGCCCCTTCGGGCTGGAAGAGACCGTGACGGCGGGCATCATCAGCGCCAAGGAGCGGGACTTGGGCGCCCCCTTCCAGCGGTTCCTGCAAACCGATGCGGCCATCAATCCCGGCAACAGCGGCGGGCCGCTGGTGAATATGGCCGGCGAAGTGATCGGGATCAATACCCAGATCGCCAGCGACAGCGGCAACAACGCCGGGGTGGGCTTTGCGGTGCCCTCCAACACGGCGATCAACGTCTATAACCAGATTGTCAAGCACGGAAAGGTGACCCGCGGGATGATCGGGATCACCTACCAGTCCGAGCAGAACCCGGTGCTGCTGCGCAGCTTTGGGGCCGAACACGGCGTGGTGATCACCAGCGTCCAGCCCGGTGGACCGGCGGACGAAGCCGGCCTGAAGCAGGGCGATGTGATCGTCGCCATCAACGATTCCCCGATCCACTCGCCGGATGATCTGCTGGCCCAGGTGGCGGCGCTGCCGGTGGGCGAGAAAGCCACCGTGCGGTACATTCGCGACAAGAAGGAGCAGTCCACGCAACTGGTGCCCGGCGACCGCGCGGAGATGCTGGCCGAGCAGGGCGGCGGCGGAACCCCCTTTGGCGGCGGCCGGCCGGGAACTCCGGCTAAGTTTGGCATCTCGGTGCAGAACCTGACGCCGCAGATAGCGCGGCAGATGGGATTGGAATCAGACGCTCGCGGAGTGGTCGTTTCCAGCGTCGATGAGGCCAGCTTCGCGGAGGAGATTGGCCTGCGCCGCGGCGACGTGATCCTGGAGATCAACCACGAGCCGGTCCGCTCCGTCGAGGACGTGCTGCGGCTCCAGCGCAACCTGAAGTCCGGCTCGGACGTGGTGTTCCTGGTGAAGCGGATGCAGTTGGGGCAAACGGCAACGTTGTATTTGGCGGGAACGCTCGGGGAATAACTTCTCCTCCTCCAACGGAGCCGCCTTCCGGAAGCCAGTGCTGCCGGGGGCGGCTCTTTTGTTACGGGCCGCGTTATTCCAGCGAGGCCAGCAGGGCCTCGATCACTTCCTCAAACTCCGGCTGCGGCCGCGCCCCGTTGATGAAGATGCCGTTGATGAAGAAGGCCGGAGTCCCGGTGGCGCCCAGCCGGATTCCTTCGTCAAAGTCCGCTTTGACCAAGGGCTTGTATTTCCCGCTCCGCAGGCAGGAGGTGAACCGGTCCAGATCCAGTTTCAGGGACTCGGCGAACATCCGGAAGG
>DATMAF010000548.1:0-5399 GCA_035560315.1 Terriglobia bacterium
GCTCGGCCCGCGACTGAATGCTGCGCTGGCTGCGCTCGTCCAGTTGGCTGACCACCAGCCGGTCGACGGATGCGGAACGGGCCACGTAGTCCACAATCTCGCTGTCAAACAAGACAAAATGCAGCCGCTCCGCCACGCGCCGGCCGATGCTGCTGCCGCCGCTGCCGCGCTCCCGGGAGATGGTCACCGTCGGAGCAGGCCGAAGCTCTTCCTCTTGCCTCCGCTGTTGCGCCAGCAGCAGCCATTTCTTCCATTGCTTTTCCACCATCTGCGCCAGATTCGAGCTTTCATACAACTCCGTCATTGGGAACCTCTTCCTGCGGCCGTCAGCTCCGGACGCCGGCGCCGGCGACGGCCGCCTGCCGAGGGGCGGAGGCTCTGGGAGGACTCCGGCGGACCGGCTTCACCGTGCTGGCCTGCGGACCCTTTTCTCCTTCCTCCTCCGCAAATTTAACGACTTGGCCAATCTTGAGGCGAGCAAACCCGTCCTGCAGCACGCTGTTTTGATGAAAATAGATTTCGCGGCCGCCGGGCGTTTCCAGAAATCCATATCCTTTGTCTGGAAACAGCTTGCTGACCCGCGCCCGCGGCTCCGGCTCGTGCGACTTCACGTCCCCCCGCTGGCGGCGGGCGTAGTCCTGCAAGCGCCGCCCCATGGCCTTGAAGGCATCGTCGATGGCCTGGCGGATCTCCCGGTGGGGGGCGTTGATTTCCAGATGCTTGACGATTTTGGGCTCATGAATCTGCTGGATGCGGGCGTGCAAGGTGGGTTCTCGCTTCACCACCAACTCTCCTCCTGGAACGGTCAGATCGATCCGCACATGATACCTGTTGCCTCCGTGGTGATGCCGGCCGGCCATCTCCACCGCCACCCGGCATCCCATGATGCGGTCATAGAACTCCTCCAGCTTGAGCGCTTCTTCGCGAATCCATTGTTCTACTTCCGGCGAAGGTTTCACGTTGCGGAATGTGATTTGGATTGGCAGCATCATCTTCGGCACCCCTTCGTGCGTTGGATTGGGGCGGCTGCTAAGCCGCCCGCCGCGGCTGCCGAGCGCAATCACCCGGCTTGGTGCGATGTCGCAGCACCGCCTTCAGGCCCCACAAGACGCGGTTCATGTCGGCCATGGTGCGGAGACTGGCGACGCCTTGCAATCCGGCGCTGCGGTAATGCCGCTGGATGAATCGGTCGAGCTCCGCGCGATTCATTCCCAATGCCGCGGCGCAGCGCCAGAGCGTCCGCCAAGCCGCCGCGGTGGGAGGCACGCGCCGGTGTTCCGGGTATCCGCGACGCCCCGCGACTCCCGCAATATGATCCAGCGGAGCTTCCGCTTGCCGGACGCGCCGTCCCAGCCATGCAATCACCTGCGCGGCCTGCTGTTCGCTGAGCATTCGTGTGTTGGGACAGCGGTGTTGCGTGATAGCCCATATGTAATAGTGGCGCAGGCGCCGATCCTGTTCCGGGGGCAGCGCCAGCCTGCCGGCCCAACGCCGCCAAAGCGCTTGCAACCGGCGGAGTTGGCGGGGCTGGATGGTTCGAGGCTCCGCGGCCAGTTTGGTTGGGACTGGCTGTAAGTTCCCGGTGCGGCGTTGGGAGGCTCCGTTTGGTTCGCCCCAGAACATAGTCAACCGCTCTCTTTCTTCTATCGTAATTACAGCAGTTACGATTCCACAAGGAAGGCAATTGTGCCCTGGCTATCTTGTTGTCCATGGAATTGGTTTGGCATAGTCTGAGGATGGGCAGCGTGAAGTTGCGCAGGGGTGCGTCATCTGCCCCGCAGAGGCCGGCAGCAAACCCCGGGAACCGGCACAATCCGCTGTAGAAACAAAGGTTATACACTGTTTCTTTCGGGCCAGGGTGTGCAGTGGTTGAGATAGTGCGATAGGCTAGGCGCGGGAGGTATGCGATGCGCAACAAGCAGGTTCGCATTGGGTTTGTGGGGTTGTTTTTGGGCTTGATTATCTATGCGGCCAACGCGCTTCAGGCTCCGCCACCCGGACAACTGCCGCCGCGTGAGCCGCCCTCGCCGCAACCGCCCTTCGAGCCGCCACCGCACCGGATCCAATCCCTGGAGGGCGTTGCGCTGTACATGGCGTACTGCGCCTCGTGCCATGGCCGGGATGGCAAGGGGTACGGACCGGCCTCGCCGGCTTTAAAGACTCCTCCTCCCGATCTCACGCGGCTGTCGCAGCGCTATGGCGGCAAGTTCCCGCGGGAATTTGTGGAGAAGACCATTTTGGGCGAAGATATTCCCGCCGTCGCGCACGGCTCGCGCGAGATGCCGGTTTGGGGGCCGATCTTTGGACAAATCGAATGGGATCGGGATCTCCGCAATGTTCGCGTCCGCAATCTCAGCATGTATCTGGAGTCCATTCAGGAACGCGTTCCGCCCCCATCGGAGTGAGCGCGCGTTGCATCCCGGAGCCAGGCGAACCGATGCTTCGCGTCACCATCAACGGACGGCCGATAGAAGCTGCCGCGGGAGGAACCATCCTGGAGGCGCTTCAGGCGGCCGGCGTTGCGGTGCCCGCTCTGTGCCACGACCCGCGCCTGAAACCGGCGGGCGCCTGCCGGCTCTGCCTCGTGGAGATCGAGGGGTGGGCGCACCCTGCGACCGCCTGCACCACGGCGCTCGAGGATGGCATGACGGTGCGGACACATACGCCGGAGCTTGAGCAAACGCGCCGCGCCATGCTGGAGCTGCTTGCCCGCGCATATCCGGCCGGGCTCGCGCAGCGATTTCCAGACAAGCCGTTGCACCGCTATTTCCAGGCTTATGGCCTGGCGGACCGGCCGGCGGCGGCCCCGGACCCGGCTCTCCGCGACGATTCCCACCCCTACATTCACGTCGATATGTCGCAGTGCATCTACTGTTATCGATGCGTGCGAATCTGCGAGGAGGTGCAAGGCCAGTTTGTCTGGCGAATCCTCAATCGCGGGGAGACCACGCGCATTGTGCCGGACTCCGGCACCACGCTCCGGGACAGCTCCTGCGTCAGTTGCGGGGCCTGCGTCGATACGTGTCCTTCCGGGGCGCTGGAAGACAAATCCATCCTGCGGCACGGCGCTCCGACGGAGTGGGTCAAAACCACGTGCCCGTACTGCGGAACGGGCTGTGAGATGCAGGTCGGCCGGCGCGAAGCGCGCATCGTCGCGATCCGGCCGGTTCTCGAAGCGCCGGTTAGCAAAGGCCACTTGTGCGTCAAGGGGCGCTACGCCTACGATTACCAGACGGCTCCCGATCGCATGACCCGCCCCATGATCCGCCGCAACGGCCTGTGGACGGAAGTCTGCTGGAGTGAGGCGATCTCCTTTGCGGTCTCCCGCCTGCGGCAGATCATCGAGCGCTGGGGCCCCAACAGCGTGGGCATGCTGGGCTCTGCGCGCGCCACCAATGAAGAAAACTATCTGGCCCAGAAGTTCGCGCGGCTCGTGCTGGGCACCCATAACGTCGACTGCTGCGCCCGGGTCTGCCATGCCCCCAGCGCCGAGGGATTGAAGCAAATGCTGGGCACCGGGGCGGCGACGAATTCGCTCGACGACATCGAGCAGGCCCGCGCCATTCTGGTTTGCGGCGCCAATCCCACCGAAAACCATCCCATCGTCGGCGCCCGCATCAAGCAGGCGGCCTTGCGCGGCGCTGGTTTGATTGTCATCGACCCGCGCCGGATCGAGCTGGCGGAGGTGGCGGACGTCCATCTGGCGTTGCGCCCCGGAACCAACGTGCCGCTGCTGAACGCGATGGCCTGCGTCCTGGTCGAGGAGGGGCTCTGCGATGAGGAATTTCTGCGCCTGCGCGCTGCCGAGGAAGCGGAGTTTCGGGAGTTCATCCGCCGCTGGCCGCCGGAGCGGGCCGCCCCGGTCTGCGGCGTTGCGGCGGAGCGAATCCGCCGCGCGGCACGACTCTATGCAACAAAGCGCCCGGCCATCTGCTTCCACGGGCTGGGAATCACCGAGCACACCCAAGGCACGGACGGGGTCATGGCGCTGGTAAACCTGGCGCTGCTGACCGGGAACCTGGGGAAGCCGGGGACCGGAATCAATCCGCTGCGCGGCCAGAACAATGTGCAGGGAGCGGCCCACATGGGCTGCGAGCCGGCGCATCTGACGGGCTCAGCCCCCTGGCAGGAGGCGCGGCCTCGCTTCGAAGCGGTATGGGGCGCTGGCCTTCCCACGACGCCGGGCCTGAACCTGATGCAGATGATGGATGCGGCCGCGGCGGGGCGGCTGAAAGCCTTGTGGGTGATCGGCTACGACGTGCTGCTGACCAATCCCAACCGCTCCGCCATGAACCGCGCCTTGGAGGCGCTGGAGCTGGTGATTGTCCAGGACCTCTTTCTCAACGAGACGGCGCGGGAATTTGGAACGGTGTTTTTTCCCGCCGCCTCCAATTTCGAAAAGGACGGCACCTTTATGAACGGCGAGCGGCGCATCCAGCGGGTGCGCCAGGTGCTGGAGCCCGCCGGGGAGTCGAAGAGCGATTGGGAGATTTTGTGTGCCGTTGCGGCGGCCTGGGGCCAGGAAAAACAGTTCCCCTTCCGCTCCGCGCAGGAGATTTGGGAGGAGGTGCGCCAGGTCTGGCCGCAAGGACAGGGCATCGCCTACGAGCGCATCGAGGAGGCCGGGCTGCAATGGCCGTGCCCGGAAGCGGATCACCCCGGCACCGCCGTGCTGCACGCGGAACGTTTCCCGGCGGGGAGACGCGCCGCATTGCGGCGGATCGAATATGTTCCGAGCCCCGAACAAACTGCGGAGGAGTTCCCGCTGCTGCTGAATACCGGCAGGACGCTCTATCAATTCAACGCCGGCACGATGACCCTGCGCACTCCCAACACGGAGCTGCAAACGGAGGACTTTCTCGATATTTCGCCGCAGGACGCGCAACGGATGGGACTGCGCGACGGCCAGCGCGTGCGCGTGGTCAGCCGCTACGGAGAAACTCGCCTTCCCCTCCGGCTGAACCGCCGGGTGAAGCCCGGCGAGCTGTTTGCCACGTTCCATCTTCCGCAAGCGGCAGTGAACCAGCTGACCGGGCCATACCGCGACCGCCCGGCCGGCACGCCGGAATACAAGGTGACGGCGGTCCGCATTGAGAAGCTGTGAAGGGAGCCGTGGCCCGAAACGGACCGCTAGCCGAAACCCACATCGAGCGCCATCATCACCACGAAGCCGACCATGGCGGCCATGGCGGCCAGGTCGACATTCCCGCTGCGCTCGGCTTCCGGTATGGCGTCTTCGAGAACCACGAAGATCATGGCTCCCGCCGCGAAGGAAAGCGCATACGGTAAAAATCCGCTCATGAGCGAGGCGGCGGCCGCCCCCGCGCCGGCGGCCAGCGGCTCCACAAAGCCCGATAATTGCCCGTACCAAAAACTCTTTGCCCGCGAACAGCCCTCGC
>DATMAF010000549.1:0-8732 GCA_035560315.1 Terriglobia bacterium
CCCCGCCGTGGCCCCAAACAAGGAAATCAACACCCGCTTCAAATTGCCCCAGTGCGCGAAGGCCTCCTTCAATGGCTTGGCGGACGTCATCCCGGCGCTCTTGATGTGCTCGAAAATCGGGGATTCCCGCATCCGCAGCCGGATATACAGTGAGACACCCACCAGAGCAAGGGACAGAAGGAAGGGGATTCGCCATCCCCAGGCGGCGAAGGCCTCCGGCGTCATTGCATTCTGCACGATGAGAATCACGGCCAGCGAGAGGAACAGTCCCAGCGTGGCTGTGATCTGAATGAAGCTGGTGTAGAAGCCCCGCTTTCCGTCGGGCACATGTTCGGCAACGTAAACCGTGGCTCCCCCGTACTCGCCCCCCAGCGCCAGCCCCTGCAGGATGCGGATCAGCAGGAGGATGATCGGAGCGGCGAGGCCCAGCGTCGCGTAGGTCGGCAGGAAGCCGATCAGGGCTGTCGCGCCGCCCATGATCACCAGCGTGATCAGGAACGCGTACTTGCGCCCGAACAGGTCCCCAATGCGGCCGAAAAATAGTGCGCCGAAGGGGCGCACCACGAAACCCACCGCAAACGTCGAGAGGTATGCAATCAGCGCCAGGGTGTCATTGCCCGGCGGATAAAACAGAGGGGAGATGATGGTGGCCAGGCTTCCGAAAATGTAGAAATCGTACCACTCGATCATCGTCCCGACGGCCGAGGCGCCGATGACTTGCCAAATCTTGTAGTCCCGCCTCGGCCCGCCGCGAGCCCGCTGCGGTTTCCGAACCCCGGCACTCTTCCGCGCCATCCTGTTTCCTCCGCGCCGCTTCTGCCGCTGGCTTGCCGGCCGCTTGCTTGCCGGTTCGTGAAAGTATACATGGGTTCCGGCCGAAGCCGGCACAATGGCTGCGGATTCCCGTCGCGAGGGTGGGGAAAGTTTCTGGCGGGGCGCGCCGGTCTGTTGCCGGAAGGGAAAGTTGGTGGACGGCGCGGGGCTCGAACCCGCGACCTCCGCGTTGCGAACGCGGCGCTCTCCCAGCTGAGCTAGCCGCCCACGGCGGGCCTCAGGCTAATACTATCACATCTGCCACGGCGCGCCTGCCGGAGCGGCTCCTCTAGACGTCCGCTTCCCGCAGATAGGTGGCCGCTTCCTCCGGCGGGGTGGGATTGATATAAAAGCCGGTGCCCCACTCGAAGCCCGCCACGCGCGTCAGACGCGGCATCAGCTCCACATGCCAATGGTAGTAGTCGTTGCTGACTTCGCGCAGGGGCGAGGTGTGAATCACCATGTTGTAGGCGGGCGACTCCAGCACCTTTTCCATGCGGCTCACCAGCGCCTTCAGCGCCTTGGCGAGATTCTGATAGATGTGCGTCTGGCAGTCTTCGAAATGCGACTCGTGCTTTTTGGGCAGGATCCAGGTCTCGAACGGGAAGCGCGGGGCATAGGGCTCCAGCGTCAGAAAATCGTTGTTCTCCTCCACGACGCGGATTCGGGACTCCATCTCCTGGTGGATGACATCGCAAAAAATACACCGCTCCTTGATGGCGTAGTATTGGCGCGATCCGTCCACTTCCTCCTGGACCCGCTTGGGGACAATCGGCAAGGCGATCAGTTGCGTGTGGGGATGTTCCAGCGACGCCCCGGCCGCCTCCCCGTGGTTCTTGAAAATCAGCACGTAGCGGAAGCGGCGGTCCTTCTTCAGGTCCAGGACCCGGTCGCGGTAGGCCCACACCACGTCTTCCACGCGCTTTTCCGGCAGGGTTCCCAGCGTGGCGTTGTGCTCCGGCGTTTCGATGATGACTTCGTGGGCGCCGATCCCGTTCATCTTGTCGAACAAGCCCTCTCCTTTGCGCCCCAGTTCCCCTTCAATCCCCAACGCCGGAAATTTGTTGGGCACCACCCGCACCGTCCAGCCGGGAGTATTGGGAGCGGTGGCGTCGGTCCGGTAGGCGAGGATCTCCGGCGGCGTCTTCGATTCGTTTCCCGGGCAAAAAGGACAAAAGCTGCCGGCCGGCCGGGGCGCTTCGCGCACGAAGTCGGTGGGACGTTTCGCCCGGTCGGTGGAAATGATGACCCACCGGCCCGTAATCGGATCTTTTCGCAATTCTGGCAATGGACGTTGCTCCCCCTTTTCTCTCCCGTTCCGGCTCTCCGCCGTTTCCGCTGCAATAGCTCTCAGCGAAAGGCATTCGGAAAGTGCTCGATCTTGCTGCCCCCGGGCGTCGCTTCAACGCTCACAATGTCAAACCGCACGGGCGCCGACAGGCAATGCGCCTGGCGGCGATAGTGGCGCGCCGCCGCCTTTACGTTGGCGCGCTTGTCCTCATCGACCGCCGCCTCCGGCGCGCGCACCTCCGAGGAATGCCTTGTTTTGACTTCCACAAAGACCAGCGTCTCCCCGTCCCATCCGATCAGATCGATCTCGGTGCGCAGCCCTTCCGGCCGATAGTTCCGCTCCACCATGATAAATCCCCGCTCCCGCAAGTACCAGTAGGCGGCTTCCTCCCCCTGCCGGCCGGTGCGTGCCTCCGGCGTGAAGGACTCGCGCTCCAGGAGCGCGCGCGAGGCGCTCCGAACGATTCGCCGCCAGATCCCGGCCACGGCTGCTCCTTGGGGTCTCGTGCTCCCCATCCTCAGGCCCGCCCCGGAGGATGCTTCCGCTCCATCTCCGCGAGGCACTCCTCGAGAATGGCCACCGCACAATCAATCTGGGATCGCCGGACCGTCAGCGGGGGCATCAAACGCAGCGTGCTCAGGCCGCAGCCCAGCACCAGCAGGCCCTTTTCAAAGGCCCGCTGCACCCACTGGTTTCGCTCCTCCGTAGCGTATTCCTTGGTTTGCGGATCGCGCACCAGTTCAATTCCCACCATCAAGCCCCGGCCCCGCACTTCGCCCACCAGGGGATGCCGCTGCGGCCAGTCCTTCAGGCGCGACATCAGGTAATCGCCCATGCGCGCGGCATGGTCAATGTATTTCTCCTCCAGCAGCTCGATGGAGGCCAGCGCCGCGGCAATCGAGACGGGGTTGCCGCCAAAGGTGGAGGCGTGCGCCCCGGCGGGCCAGTTCATGATCTCCGCTTTGCTGATGGTTGCGCTGAGCGGCATGCCGGAAGCGATTCCCTTGGCCGCGCACAGGATGTCGGGGACCACTCCGGCATGGTCGATGGCCCACATCTTGCCGGTGCGGCCGAATCCGGACTGCACTTCATCGGCCACCAGCAGGATGCCATGGCGGTCGCAGATGCGCCGCAGTTCGCGCAGGAACTCCGGCGGCGGCGCCACGTAGCCGCCTTCGCCCTGGATCGGCTCGACGAAGATGGCGGCCACTTCGCTGCTCGGCACGTAGCTGCGGAACAGATGCTCCTCAATGACACGAGCGCAATAGACGGCGCAGTCTTCCGGCTTCAGGTTATAGACGCAGCGATAGCAGTACGCGTACGGGATATGGATGACGCCGGGGATCAGCGGCCCGAACTTGTGCCGTTGCACCGGGCGGCTGGCGGTGAGCGAGAGCGCCCCCAGCGTGCGTCCGTGGAAGGCTCCCGTAAACGCTATAAACTTGTCCCGGCCGGTATACAAGCGGGCCAGCTTCATCGCCGCTTCAATGGCTTCGGTGCCGGAATTGCCAAAGTACACCCGCTTGGGGCCGTTGCCCGGAGCGATCATCGCCAGCTTCCGGGCCAGCTCCGCCAGGCTGGGATAATAGAAATCCGTGCCCGACATGTGGATGAGATCCGCGGCCTGCTTCTGGATGGCCCGGACAATTTTCGGGTGGCAGTGTCCGGTGGCGACCACCGCGATGCCGGCGCTGAAATCCAGGAAGCGGTTGCCGTCCACGTCTTCGATGAGCGCGCCGCGGCCGCGCTTGGCCACCAGCGGATAGCTCCGGGTATAGGAGGGAGAAACGTACTGACCGTCCAGGGCAAGAACTTTCTTGGCCGCCGGACCCGGCAAAGCGGTTTTGATCCAGGGAAGATGGCGGTTGCTGGGCCGGCTCATCGTCGTCTCCACCGCACCCCTTCCCTGGTGTCCTCCAGCACGATTCCGGCCGCGCTGAGCTCCTCCCGAATCCGGTCGGCCAGCGCAAAGTTCTTTTCTTTGCGGGCTTGCTCGCGCTCCGCGATCCGGGCCTGGATCGCCGCGGCGGTGAGTCCTCCGGGCCCGCCATCGGGCAGACGGGCCGCGGATTCGCTCTGCCGCGGCAGCACATCGAAAATGTCGTTCCAGATCTCCAGGCAGCCCAAGACCGCCGCAACATTGCCCTGCCGGAATTCGCCCGCATCGATGGCTGTGTTCGCCTCGCGCACCAATTCAAAGAGCGCCCCCAGAGCTTGCGCGGTGTTCAGATCGTCGTCCATGGCCGCCGCGAATGCCTGCGGAAAGCGCGCGGCGCGCTGGGCAATGGAGTCGTTCACGCCTTCGGGGAATTTGCCCTGGAGCAGGCGGAAGTGGAAGTTGCGCAGCCGCTCGATGGAGGCCGCCGCGCCGCGCAAGCCATCCATGGTGAAGTTCAATTGCTTGCGGTAGGGAACCGAGGCCAGCAGGTACCGGATCGCCTCCGGGGAATGTCCTTGGGCCAGCAGGTCGCGCAGGGTGTAAAAATTGCCCAGCGACTTGGACATCTTTTGTCCTTCGACCAGCAGGAACTCGCAGTGCAGCCAGTAGCGCGCGAATGGTTTGCCGGTGAGGGCTTCGGCCTGCGCGATCTCATTCTCGTGATGCGGGAAGATCAAATCCGCGCCGCCCGCGTGGATATCGAAGGTCTCGCCCAAATATTTTGCCGACATCACCGAGCACTCGATGTGCCAGCCCGGCCGCCCCGGACCGACCTCCGTTTCCCAGTAGGGCTCGCCCGCTTTGGGAGCCTTCCACAAAACGAAATCGCGCACATCGGCTTTATCGTATTCATCCTGGTCCACGCGCGCGCCGGCGCGGATGCCCCCCAGATCAATCTTGGAAAGCTTGCCGTAGGAGGGAAATTTGGCGATGCGGAAATAGATGGAGCCGTCGCTGCGGTAGGTGAAGCCCTTCTCCTCGAGCAGGCGAATGGCGCGGGCCATCTCCGGGATGTGGTCCGTGGCCCGCACGCGCAGCTCCGGGTCTTGCAGGCGCAGGGTCCGGCAATCCTCCAGAAACGCGTCGATATATTTCTGGGTGTACTCCCCCAGCGACATCCCGGCGGCCGAAGCGTTGCGGATGGTCTTGTCGTCCACATCGGTCAGGTTCATCACCTCGGTCAGCTGGTAGCCGGACTGCCGCAAATGCCGCCGCAGAATGTCGCCAAACACAAAGGTCCGGTAGTTGCCGATGTGGGCGTAGTCATAGACCGTGGGGCCGCAGATGTACATCCCGACTTTGCGGTCATGGAGCGGAATGAATTCCTCTTTCCGGCCGGACAAGGTGTTGTGGAAAAAGATCATAGACGCGAGCAACGATGCGCGTGCCCGTTTCCGATTGTATGGGCCGCCCGAAGGAGTGTCAACCGCGCGGCGGCCGGAAGTGGCCGCGGCCCGCTTCCGGGCCCCGAGAGCCGATTCAGGTATAATGAGTTTGTACTGACAAGGTGCATCCCCCTGTTCGGAACCCCGGGGTGGAACCCAGGAGGCGTTGTGTCAGCGGAAGAGCGCAGTCCTTTTGCGACGATCGAGGAAGCGCTGGAAGATTTTCGCGCCGGGCGCATGGTGGTCATTGTGGACGATGAAGACCGCGAGAACGAAGGCGATCTGACCATGGCGGCCGAAAAAGTAACGCCCGAGGCCATCAACTTCATGGCCAAATATGGCCGTGGACTGATCTGCCTGGCCCTCACCGAGCAGCGTCTGGATCACCTCCAGATTCCGCTGCTGGCGCCACAGAACACCTCCGCGTTTGGAACCGCTTTCTGCCAGCCGATTGACGCCCGCGTGGGAACCACCACGGGCATTTCGGCGGCCGACCGGGCGCGCACCATATTGACGGCCATCGACCCGGCCACCCGCCCCTCGGACTTGGCCCGCCCCGGACACATGCAGATCCTGCGGGCCCGCAACGGCGGCGTGCTGGTGCGCGCCGGCCAGACCGAAGCTTCCGTGGACTTGGCCCGCATGGCGGGACTGATCCCGGCCGGGGTGATTTGCGAAATCATGAATGATGACGGCACCATGGCCCGCGTCCCGCAGCTGCAGGAGTTCTGCGCCCGGCACGGCCTGCGGATGGTGACCGTGGCGGACATCATCCGCCATCGCCTGCAAACCGAGCGGTATGTGCGGCGCGTGGCGGAGTCTTCCTTTCCGACGGCGCACGGCGTGTTCCGCATGATCGCCTACGAAAGCGACATTAATTCCGAAATGCACATTGCGCTGGTGATGGGCGACGTGAGCGGCGACCAGCCCGTGCTGGTGCGTGTTCACTCCCACTGCCTGCTGGGCGATGTCTTCGCCTCCAGCAACTGCGCCTGCCACTCCCTGGTGCATGGCTCGCTGGAGGCCATCGGCCGCGAGGGCCGAGGGGTGCTGCTGTATCTGCACCAAAGCGGCATGGGCTTCCACATCGAAAAACTTCCCACCGGCGAGGCGCGCATCGTGTCGCATCCGCGGCCCTTCCCGAAGGAGGACGCCCCGGCGTTTGAGCGCGTCATTCAGCGCGAGTCGGGCATCGGAGTCCAGATTCTGTCGGATCTGCAACTGAAGTCCGTGCGCCTGCTGACCAATCATCCGCGCAAGGTGGTGGCCCTGGAGGCCTACGGCATCAAGATCGCCGAACATGTTCCGATCCCTGTGAGCAACGCCCCGGCCAAGCGGTAACGCCGTCTCCGGAGCCGGCACTCTTTGCACGGGACTCTTCCGCCCAGCCAAGCCGTCCCGGCGCGCCGGCCCAGCGGCAGGCAAGCCGGGATCCTGGCGCAGGAGGCCGCGATGAAAAACTGGCTGCTCGGAGTTTTGACGGGAATTGTCCTGTGCTTCTTTCTGCTGCTCTTTTTCGCCGGTCTGGGCTGGTATCTGCAATCGCGCGTTCCCGGCGTCGCCTCCGGCACCACCCTGATTCTGAAGCTCAGCGGCGACCTGCCGGAACAGGTGGCTCCCGACCTGTCCGGCCAGCTCCTGGCCGAACGCCAGCCCATCACCTTCCTTTCCCTGATCCAGGACATCGAGCGGGCGGCCTCGGACGAGCGCATTACCGGCATCCTGCTGAAGCCTTCCCGCCTGAGCATGGGCTGGGGCAAGCTGGAGCAACTGCGCCAGTCGCTGGCGGAGTTTCAAGCCCGAGGCAAGCAACTGACGGCGGCGCTCTCGGTCGCGGGCACGCCGGAATATTTTGTCGCCAGCGCCGCCCGCCGCGTCTACCTTTCGCCGGCCGGAATCCTGGACGTCAAAGGCATGCGCGCCGAAGTGATGCTCTTCAAAGACAGCCTCGCCAAGCTGGGCATTCAAGCCGACCTGGAACAGATTGGCAAGTATAAGAACTTTGCGGACCAGTTCACGCAATCCCAGATGAGCGACGCCTTCCGCGAAGCCACCACCTCCCTGCTGGACAGCATTTATGGACACTTCCTGCAAACGGTCGCGGAAGCCCGTCAGAAACCCCTGGAAGAGATGCGCGCGCTCATTGAGCAATCCGGTCCTTTTGACGCGGCGCAGGCCGCAGATGCCGGCCTGGTGGACCAGTTGCTCTACGAAGACGAAATCCTGAAGCAACTGGAGGCCGGCTCCGGCGGCGCCTTTCATACCATGGCCATGGAGGACTACCACCGCGCACCGCCCGCCGACGGCGGCTGGACCGCCGGCCAGCGCATCGCGGTGGTCTATGCCGTCGGCGACATCATCGCCGGAGAGGACCACATCAGCCCCCTCAGCGGCAAGACACTGGGCTCGGAGACGATGGCGGAGACTCTGGAGACCGTCGGCGAGGATGATTCGATCAAAGGGGTGGTGGTGCGCATCGATTCGCCGGGCGGAGATGCCTTCGCCTCCGACGACATCTGGCGGCGCATGAACCGGCTGAGCGAGAAGAAGCCGCTGGTGTTTTCCATGTCCGATGTGGCCGCCTCGGGCGGCTACTACCTGGCCATGACCGGAGACCCCATCGTCGCCGAACCAGGTACCATCACCGGTTCCATCGGCATCGTCTACGGCAAGCTGAATCTCAAAGGCCTTTACGACAAGCTGGGAATCCATAAGGAAGTGATCGCGCGGGGAGAGTATTCCCGGCTGGATTCGGATTACGGTCCCTACACCCCCGCCGAGCGGGAACGCGTGCGGCAGCTCATGAACCGCTTTTACCAGGACTTCCTGTCGAAGGTGGCCGCTGCCCGCAACATGACCGCAGAGGAAGTCGAGGCTGTAGCGCAAGGGCGTGTCTGGACCGGGGCGCAGGCCCAGGCAAACGGTCTGGTTGATGAGCTCGGGGGCTTCCCGCGGGCCTTGGCGTTGCTCAAGGAGAAGGCGGGAATTCCGCCCGAGGAGCGGGTTCAGCTGGTGGAATTCCCTCCCCGGAAAACGCTCTGGGAACTCCTGCTGAGCCGCGCCCAGCGCGGAGAGATCCGCCTGCCGGCCGCCCTGGCGGAGTTGTTTGGCAGTTGGGCGCAGATCGAAGCGATGTCCCAGCAGCCGCTGTGGGCCTGGCTTCCCGCCGCTTTTGAGTTCCGCTAGAGACAGCGGCCCGCAGGAGAGCGTCGTGTCGAGGCTTAGGGGCCATTCCCTGTCCCCGGATCTTTCCCCGGGGCGGCTCAGGCCCGGCTCTTGGGGGCGAGGCCGGCGGGGCCTTTTT
>DATMAF010000550.1:0-4577 GCA_035560315.1 Terriglobia bacterium
CACGGGCGGTGTTTCTGACCGCCGCGCTGGCTTCGATCGTGGCGGCGGTCCTGACTGCGCAAATGCAAACCCGCCCCCAGGCCCTGCTGCAAGAGGCCCTGGGCCCCAAAAGCGTGTTTGCCGGCCTGCGATACATTTTCCAGCAGCGGGTGGTCCTGGGTTCCATCTCGCTCGACCTGTTTGCGGTGTTGTTTGGAGGGGCGGTGGCCCTGTTGCCCGTTTATGCGCGGGAGATTCTGCACACCGGCCCCTGGGGATTGGGCCTGCTGCGCAGCGCCCCGGCCCTGGGCGCCATCTGCATGGCGGTGCTGCTGGCCTACCGTCCCTTGCGCCGCAACGTCGGCGCGACGCTGCTGTGGTGCGTGGCCGGCTTCGGCGTGTGCACCATTCTGTTCGGCCTCTCCCGCAACCTGGCGCTGAGCTTGATCGCGCTGCTGCTGGTGGGGGCCTTCGACATGGTCAGCATCATTATTCGCAACACGCTGGTGCAGATGGCGACTCCGGATCATATGCGCGGCCGCGTCACTGCCGTCGAGCTGATCTTCATCGGAGCTTCCAACGAGCTCGGCGAATTCGAGTCCGGCCTCACAGCCCACTGGTTCGGAACCGTGCCGGCGGTGGTCCTGGGCGGGGTGGGCAGTCTGCTGGTTACGGGGCTGTGGGCACGCGCCTTTCCGGAGCTGCGCAAAGCCGACCGCTTCGCAAACGTTGCCTGACCGCGCCCGCCCCCGCCGGCGCCTTATTTTTCCGAGATTTCCGGCACACGGCACGGTAGAATATGGGGAGCGTTTGCGGTCTCAGGAGGACCGGCCTCGATGGGCGCCCGAATGGCTCCTTGGCAGGGGAAAATCAGCGGCGGGCAGAGAACGCTGTGCCGCCTGGCGCTGGTCATGTTCTGTTTGCCAGGACTGGATGCGCGCGCGCAGTCAGCCGCAGCTTCTCTCAGCGGCACGGTGCAATCGCAAGCCGGGACACCCATTGCCAGCGCCGCAGTGATTCTGACGCACCTCCCCAGCGGTTTCCAGCACACCGCCTCCAGCGACGAATCGGGCCGCTACCATCTGCCGGCCCTTCCGCCAGCGACCTATCGCTTGCAGGCTGCCAAGCCCGGCTTTGCGCTCTCCCCTCCGGAACTGGTGGAACTGCCGGCGGGAAGCCGGCTTGCGAAACACGTGATCCTCGCGGAAGAGCCGGAGCCGAAAACCGGGGAAGCCTCCTCTTCCCCGCCGGCCAGCCCGCAGGCGACTTCCGCCAGTGGGGGGCAGATCAGCGACAGCCAACTGGCGGGCTTGCCGTTGAACGGGCGCAGCTACAGCCAATTGGCCACGCTGCAAGCCGGGGTCACAGACTCCGCTGCGGGCTCGGCCTCCCGCGGGGTGGGCGGCGGCAGTTTGACGGTGGCGGGGGGACGCTCGGATTCCAACAACTTCCTGATGGACGGCGTCAACATCATGAACGGGGAAAACCTTGCGCCGCGCAGCGCCGCCGGCGTACAACTGGGCTCTGACGCGGTGCTGCAAGTGCAGGTCTTCGCCACCACCTACGGGGCCGAATACGGGCGCAGCAGCGGCGGCGTGCTGAACTCCATCAGCCGGGCAGGAGGCAGCGACTGGCACGCCACGGTCTTCGAATATTTCCGCAACAGCAAGCTGGACGCGCGCAACTTTTTCGACGGCGCCGAGGCCCCGCCCTTCAAGCGCAACCAGTTCGGGGCCACGGTTTCCGGACCGCTGCTGCCGGACAAGACGTTCTTCCTGGCCAGCTTCGAAGCCATGCGGGACTGGCTGAACGCCACCGACGTCAGCTTCTTCCCCGACGCCGCGATCCGGCAAAGTCCCGGCATCGATCCCCGCGTCAAGCCCTACCTGGACCTCTACCCGGTGCCGAACGACATCTCCATCGGCGGCGGCATCGGCCGCAACCTGGCGCCCCAGCCGCTGCCCACGGACGAAAATTTTTTCACCATCCGGCTCGACCAGAAGCTGACCGAGCGCGACGGCGTGTTCCTGCGCTATACCTTCGATGACGCCACCAGCCAGTCGCCCCAGGACACTTACCTGTTCAGCACCGTCACAAACAGCCGGCAGCAGTACCTGACGCTGGTGGGAAGCCATATCTTCAGCCCGCAAACCCTCGCCTCCTACCGCATCGCGTTCACGCGGCCGGCCTCCTCGGCGGAATCCGTCGGACAAATCGAGATCGATCCCTCGCTCTATTTCCTTCCCGGGGCGGCCCAGTTCGGCATGGTGCAGGTCCCCGGCCTGAACACCCTGGGGCCCAGCTCCATCTACCCGCGCGGCGACGTGTTTAATACGTTCCAATATGCCGCGGATCTGATCGCCCAGCGGGGAGCGCACCGCTGGAAAGCGGGCATAGACATCCATCGCTACCGCACCAACTCCTTCAGCGACTGGAACAAGGCGGGGGTGTGGGCCTTCAACAGTCTGGCCAGCTTTCTGCAAGCCGGCCCGGTGGGAACCAGCGTGACGGTTGCGCTGCCCGGCTCGGACAACCATCACGCCTTCCGGCAAACGCTGCTGGGCGCCTATGTGCAGGACGAATACCGCCTCTCGCCGCGGCTCTCCCTGAGCCTGGGGCTGCGCTTTGAGACCGCCAGCGAGATCCGCGACGTGCTGCGCCGCGCCGTGTATCTGGCCGACCCGCTCCGCGATACCGCACCACAGGTGGGCCGCTACTTCCGAAACAATCCCTCGGCGGCCAGCCTTTCGCCGCGCCTGGGGTTCAGCTGGTCTCCGCGGGCGGCGGGCAACACCACCATCTCCGGAGGGTTTGGAATTTTCTACGACCAGGTGCTCACCTATGTCCCCAACAACCGCAAAAGTTCCGCGCCCTTCCACAATATCCTGGTCAATCCCAACGCGGAACTGGCCGCCGTGTATTTCCCGGATATCGTCGCGGCCGCCGGCGATGTTCCTCCCCAAATCCAGATCGTCGACTACCACGATACGGTGCTGCCGACCGTCTTTCGGTATACCGTCTCGGTGCAGCAGCGCCTGGCCGGCGGCTGGCAGGCGCAGGCATCGTATGTGGGAGCTCGCGGCAACCACCTCTTCCGCCGGTACGAGCGAAACCAGTTTCCGCTGCCGGAGATCGGCCCGGATGGCTCCGTTTTCTTCCCGCCGCAATGCGCCGCCGCGGGGGTTCCCTCCCAGCCCCGCTGCCGCCCCTACGCCGGACCGATCAACCCGGCCTTGGGCGCCGTGAGCATCATCAGCACCGACGCGCAATCGTTTTATAACGCCATGCAGCTGTCCGCCAGCAAGAGCCTGAGCCAGGGCCTGTCGCTGCAAGCCAGCTATACCTTCAGCAAGTCCGTGGATGATTCCTCCACCGGCGGGAGCACCAATTTTGGGCAGTATGCCCTGATGCGCACGCTCGACCGCGGCCTTTCCGATTTTGATATTCGCCATCGCCTGGTGCTGAATTTCTTTTACAATCTGCCCTTCGGCTCGGGCCGGCCGTGGCTGCAATCGGGCTGGTACTCGCACCTGCTGGGGGGGTGGCGGATTGGAGGAATTTCCTCCTGGCGCACCGGCACGCCCTTCAGCCCCGGACTGAATGTCCGCTACAAGGATTATCTGTTTATCCCGACGCGGCCCAACCTGATCGCCGGCCAGAACAACAATCCCACGGCGGGCGTCTCACGCGGCTGCGGAAGGATCCCGGCCGGTCAAGCGGTGGGCACCGCCGAGCTGTATTTCGACCCGTGCGTGTTCGCCGCCCCGCCGCCCGGGACCCTCGGCAACGCCGGGCGCAATACCATGATTTCCCCGGACATCTTCAGCATGGACCTCTCGCTCCAGAAAGAGTTTCTGATCGACGCCCGGCGGCGGCTGCAGTTCCGGACGGAGATATTCAACTTTCCGAACCACACCAATTTCAACGCTCCCTCCGGCGGCGGAACGGTGATTTTCACAGGCGAGAACGCCGGGTATAATTCCCGGGCCGGAAGAATCACGCAGACCAACACGACCTCCCGGCAGGTGCAGTTTGCCCTGCGGCTGTCCTTCTAGCGATCGGTCCGGGGGCAACCACGAGGGCGGAGATGGCTGCGGCGGGCAGGAGGTTATGACGTGCTGGCGGGATGCACGCCCTATCCCCCGGAATTTGTCGCGCGCTACCGGCGCGAAGGCTACTGGCGGGACCAGACCTTGGGCGAGTTGCTGCACGAAGCGGCGGCGCGGTATGCCCGCCGCGCGGCGGTTTGCGATGCCTCGCGCACACTGACCTATGCGGAACTCGATCGGTTATCGACCCGCCTGGGCCTGCATCTTCTTCGTTGCGGCTTGCAGCCCCGCGACATCGTCCTGTTGCAACTGCCCAATGGCTGGGAATTCGCCGTCATCTTTTTCGCGCTGATGAAGATCGGCGTTCTGCCGGTGATGTGCCTGCTGCCGCATCGCAACACGGAGCTGGCGTATTTTGCGCGGCTCACCGGCAGCACGGGTTATTTTGTGGCGCCGGAGTTTCGCGGCTTCGATTATCTGGCCATGGCGCGGGAGATACAGCCGGAGGCTCCCGCGCTCCGGTTCATTGTGGCCCTGGGAGAGGGAAGC